>SZPD01000178.1 GCA_030263515.1 Anaerolineae bacterium CFX9
CTGGTCAAGGTGGCACGCATCACCGTGCAGTGGGCGCTCGAAAACAGCAGCGCGACAGCGGCAGCGCTGGGCGTGATCACTGGCGAAGCGCCGAATCAGCGGCTGGAGATCGTGTATCAGGAAGGGTACGACGGCGATGCGCCGGAAGGGGCGGAAGGCAAATCCTGGCCGCTTGACCGAGGTATCGTCTCGCGCGTGCTGCGCACCCGGCAGGCTGACCTCACGCCGGATGTCACCATGGATCCCGACTATGTGCCCAGCCTGAAGGGGGCCAAAAGCCAGATCACGATCCCGATGCTGTCTGGCGGCGCTGTCAATGCCATGCTGATTATGGAGACGAATCGTGAGCCGCGCCTGCGCATCGCTGATCTGCCGTTTTTGCAGCGTCTGTGCGAGCATGCCAGCATCGCGATCTCGAATGCTCAGCTTTACACCGAACTCAACCGCGCCAACCAGTCCAAGAGCGAATTCGTGTCGTTTGTGGCGCATGAACTGAAGAATCCGCTCACCTCGATCCGCGGCTACTCGGATTTCCTGCTCGGCAACGTGGTTGGGCAGCTCAATGAGCAGCAGCGCAACTTCCTGGCGACGATCCGTAACAATGCCGAGCGCATGAATACACTCGTGAGCGACCTGAACGACGTGACCAAACTCCAGACGAACAATATGCGCATCGATCCTTCGCCGATGGATTTTCATCGTGTCGTGACCGAGACTCTCCGTCCGCTGGAGAAGCAGATCGCCGACAAAGAACAGACGCTCGTGCTGGACATGGCGGATGATCTGCCGCTGGTACAGGGGGATGAGAACCGCCTGATTCAGGTGCTGACGAACCTGGTTTCCAACGCGCACAAGTACACGCCGCAGAAGGGCACGATCACGATCAGCGCCGCGCCCGACTCCGAAATGCGCGACAGGAAGGGAAGGCAGCTTCCGCCGCTGCTCCATGTCCGCGTGACGGATACAGGCATCGGCATGAGCCAGGACGATATTGACCAGTTGTTCACGCCCTACTTCCGCAGCCAGAACCCGCTGGCGCAGGAGCAGTTGGGAACGGGTCTCGGACTGACGATCACGCGCGGCATCATCGAGCAGCATCACGGCGAGATCTGGGTCGAGAGCGTACTTGGCGAGGGGACGACGTTCCACTTCACCATTCCGCTGGCGCTCCAGAGCGAGGGGCAGCAGGGCTGAACGACGCCTGTGCTGGCGGGCAGAACCCAACAAAAAACGGACGTGGAGAACTCTCCGCGTCCGTTCTGTTTTCTGTGCCTGAAGCAGCGTTAACCGAGATGCTGCGCGATCTGCGACATGATCCGGTCTTTGGGCACAAAGCCGACCACCCGCGCGACGGGTTCGCCACCCTTGAAAAGCATCAGCGTCGGCAGGCTCTGGATGCCGTAATTCTGCGCGATGGCGATGTTCTCATCAGTGTCGATCTTGACGACCTTCAGCTTGCCGGTCTGCTCCGCCGCGATCTGATCGACATAGGGGGCGATCATACGGCAGGGGCCGCACCATTCCGCCCAGAAGTCCACCAGCACGGGAAGATCGCTCTTGAGGACATCGCTTTCAAACGTCGCTTCAGTCACTGCCTGCGCGTTGCTCATCTTCTGCCTGCTCCATTAATTGATGTAGTGTTCAGAGTGCGTTTTGACGCGCACTTTCCCTCATGGTATGATGACGGATGGTAACATGAGACTGAAAACCGTCTCAAGCCCGAACTTTCCGTCCCACGATCGTACCCGTTCCGCGGGAGCCAGTGTCGTCCCGGAGCATCCGCCTTGAACCTAGACGAACCCACCCTCCCAGAACTTACGCGCCGGCAGGAAGAACTTCTGTCGCTGATCATCCGCGCCTATACCCAGAATCCTGAACCTGTCAGTTCGAAACTGCTCGTCGAGAAATTTAATCTCGGCTTCAGCAGCGCCACCGTCCGTAATGAGATGGCAGTGCTGGAAGATCTCGGCTATATCGCTGCGCCGCATACTTCTGCCGGGCGCGTGCCGACTGAGCTGGGCTATCGCTATTTTGTGAAGCGGCTGATCACGGTCAATGATCTGAGCGCGGCGGAGGAAACCCGCATTGCCGAAAAACTCCAGACGACTCCGCTGGCAACCGATCAATGGCTGACGATCGCCGCCACAGTGCTGGCGCGCACCGCGCAGACCGCCGCGCTGGTCACGCCGCCGATGGCGGGCAGCACCCGCTTCAAGCATCTGGAGCTGATCGCCATTCAGGGGCGTCTTGCGCTCATGGTGCTGGTCTTGCAGGAAGGCGCAGTTCACCAGCAGATGCTGACGCTCGCCGAGCCGATCCCGCAGCCGAGATTGAGCGAAGTCGCCTCGCGGATCAACGCAGTTGGCACTGACGCCGGAGCTAACGAGATCCGCATCCGAACGCGGCAGTTGGGCGTTCTTGAGCGGGAAATTTCCGATGTTGTCGCCGATCTGATGGAACGGGTGGACAGCAACTACGCGCGGCTGGTGTATCGGGACGGGCTGAGCGATGTGATCTCCACCTTTTCGCACAATCAGGGGGCGCAGCAGGCAGTGCGTGTTTTTGAGGAACGCGCCTTCCTCAATCTGATTCTGAGTGAAATCCTCACGCCGCTCATTAACCACGTCCAGATCGTGATCGCGGGCAATGGCAAGTGGGAAGAACTCAGCCATCTGACACTGGTGATGAGCCGGTATGGTATTCCGGGGCAGGCGACCGGCGCAGTCGGGGTGCTGGGGCCGACGCACATCAATTATGGGCGCGCCATCAGCACGGTGAGCTATGTGTCCGGGTTGATGACGGATATGCTCGCCAGCGCCTATGAAGCGGGCGCTCCGCAGCTTGAAAGCGGCGACACGGATAAGGATCAGGACGCTTCCTGAAACCCGTAAAGAACGCTGATATTTTCGCAATTCTTTTGTAGTTTTAACGAAATTCTTGTATTCACCCGCTACACTGTGAGGCTGATCGCATCGTATGCGGGGACGTGCTATCTGTATCAGATGATAGGAGGGGGAGTGTGACGCAGGACCCACAGGCGGCTGAAGAGCTGAACGCCCAGGAAAACGTGGCTGAAACACCCGAAACAGCCGCGGAGGCGAACGGCGCTGCGCCGGGCGCGGCTATCTCTCAAGAGGAACTGGAAAAAGTGCAGCAGCAAGCCCAACAATATCTCGATGGATGGCAGCGCGAGCGCGCGGAATTTGCCAACTACAAGCGGCGGATGGAACGCGAGATGAAAGAAGCTCATCAGAACATCTCCGCGGAAGTCATCAAAGACCTGCTGCCGATTCTCGACGACTTTGAGCGCGCCTTTGACAGCATGACGGATACGATTGCGAATGACGCATGGACGGACGGTCTGCGCGGCATCCAACGTAAATTCAACAAAGTGCTGGAAGAATATGGTGTGACACCGATCGATCCGACCGGTGAAATGTTTGACCCGAACTGCCATGAGGCAGTCGGCACAGATGAATCCAGCGAGGCTGCAAGTGGCACGATTACCGCCACAATGCAGAAGGGATATCTGGTTGGCGAGCGCGTGCTTCGTCCTGCGCTCGTCCGCGTAGCGAAATGACAGGTGTCGGCTTCGTCCGGCCATCTGGCGCACAACACTGACATAAGGAGATAGTAAGCACATGGGACGAATTATCGGTATTGACCTGGGGACGACGAACTCGGTAGTCGCAGTTATGGAAGGCGGCGAGCCGGTCGTGATCCCCTCGTCGGAGGGCGGACGGCTGATCCCGTCGGTGGTCGCCGTCAATCCGAAGACAGGTGAGCGCCTGGTCGGCAAGACCGCTCGCAATCAGGGTGTGGTCAACCCGGAGAACACGATCTTTTCCGTGAAGCGCTTCATGGGGCGCAAGTTCGATGACCCCGAAGTGCAGCACGCGATGAAACTGGTCCCGTACAAGGTGTCTGCCGCGCCCAACGGCGATGTGCGTGTGCACATGGGCGGACGCGATTACAGCCCGCCCGAAATTTCGGCGATGATCCTTCAGAAGATCAAGGCGGACGCGGAAGCGTATCTTGGCGAGACGGTCGATCAGGCAGTGATCACCGTGCCGGCGTATTTCAACGACGCGCAGCGTAACGCCACCAAAGACGCGGGGCGCATTGCGGGCCTGGAAGTGCTGCGCATCATCAATGAGCCGACTGCTTCCAGCCTGGCTTACGGGCTGGGCGACCGCAAGAACGAGATCATCGCGGTCTATGACCTCGGCGGCGGCACGTTCGACATCTCGATCCTGGAAGTGGGCGATGGCGTGTTTGAAGTGCGCAGCACCAATGGGGATACCTACCTCGGTGGCGACGACTTCGACCTGGTGATCATCAACTGGATCGCCGATGAGTTCAAGAAGGAACACGGAATCGATCTGCGCAATGACCGCCAGGCGCTCCAGCGTCTGAAGGAAGCGGCGGAGAAGGCGAAGATCGAGCTGTCCAGCACGCTGACGACCGAGATCAACCTGCCGTTCATCACGGCGGATGCCAGCGGTCCGAAGCACATGAACATGACGCTGACGCGCGCCAAACTTGAGCAGATGACCGCGCACCTGATCCAGCGTTCGATCGAGCCGTGCAAGGCGGCGCTCCGCGATGCAGGTCTGGAAGCCAAGGACATCAACACGGTGGTGCTGGTCGGCGGTATGACCCGTATGCCCGCGGTGGTTGAGGCTGTCAGGAATTTCTTCGGCAAGGACCCCAGCAAGGGCGTCAACCCGGATGAGGTTGTCGGTCTCGGTGCGGCGATCCAGGCGGGGGTGCTGCGCGGCGATGTCAAGGACATCCTGCTGCTCGACGTGACCCCGCTCACGCTTGGCGTGGAAACGCTGGGCGGCGTGGCAACACCGATGATCGAGCGCAACACCACCATCCCGACGCGCAAGAGCCAGGTGTACTCGACCGCGGCGGACAACCAGACTCAGGTGGAGATCCACGTCGTTCAGGGCGAGCGCCCGATGGCGAGTGACAACAAGTCGCTCGGTCGCTTCATCCTTGACGGCATTCCGCCCGCGCCGCGCGGCGTGCCTCAGGTGGAGGTCACGTTCGACATCGATGCCAACGGTATCCTCAACGTGAGCGCGCGTGACAAGGCGACGGGCCGCGAGCAGAAGATCACGATCACTGCCAGCAGCGGTCTGAGCGAAGCCGAGATCCAGCGCATGGTCAAGGAAGCCGAGCAGTTTGCCGGCGAAGACGCCAAGCGCAAGGAGATGATCGAGGCGACCAACCAGGCGGAAAGCGCTGTTTACACGGCAGAGAAGTTCCTGCGTGACTTCAATGATCGCCTCCCTGAGGACGCGAAGAAGGAAACCCAGGACAAGATCGACGCCGTGCGCAAGGCGGAAGGCACGAATGATCCTGCGCAGCTCAAGGCGGCGGTTGAGGCGCTGACGCTGCACATTCAGGGTCTGGGTGCAAAGATGTATGAACAGCCGGCGGGGGATGCTGCCGCCAGCAATGGCGCGGATGGCGCTTCGGCTCCGAAGTCTGACAAGGGCGAGGATGTCGTTGACGCCGAGTTTACCGAAGCCTAAGCTTCAAACGGCTGGAAAGCCGTGATACTTTCCACAGGGGCGTAGCATTGAAAAATTCTGCGCCCTTGTGGTTTTTATGGTTTTTAACCCCGCTGTGATCGTAAACGTAAGACTGGGCGAACGATGGCGCGAGATTATTACGAAGTACTGGGTGTTCCTCGCGGTGCGGACAAGGATCAGATCAAATCGGCATTCCGCAGGCTGGCGCGTGAATATCACCCGGATGTGACACGGCTCCCGAAAGAAGAGGCAGAAGCGCGCTTCAAGGAAGCGAATGAAGCTTACGAAATCCTCTCGGACGATGAAAAGCGTGCGCGCTATGACCGTTTTGGTCATGCAGGGGTGGCGGGGGCGGCAGGCGGCTCCGGTTTCAACGGCGCTGGCTTCAGCGGCTTTGAGGAAATTTTCGAGGAGTTCTTCAGCAATCTCGGAGGCATGCGCTCCAGCAGCCGCCGCCGGGGGCCGCGCCAGGGCGCGGATCGCCGTGCGGATGTGACCGTCACTTTTGAAGAATCTGTCTTCGGCGTCGAAAAGCAGATCGAGTTCGACCGCATGGAGAACTGCGATACATGCGCAGGCAGCGGCGCGGCCCCCGGAACCAGCCCGACAAAGTGTCCACAGTGTAACGGCGCGGGCGAAGTGCGGCAGGTTCAGCAGACTTTTCTCGGTCCCATGGTGCAGGTGGCAACCTGCCCGCGCTGCGGCGGTAAGGGAGAAGTCATCGCGACGCCCTGCCAGACCTGCAAGGGAGCTGGACGCCAGCGTAAGCGGGCGACGCTTGCCGTGCAGATTCCGCCCGGTGTGCGCGAAGGGCTGCAAATTCAGATCCGCGCTGAAGGGGACGCCGGCGACGCCAATGCCCCCAAGGGCAACCTGTTCGTGGTCGTCCATGTGCAGGAACACGAGTTCTTCAAGCGCAAGGATAACGACATCATCCTCGATATCGCCATCAATGTTGCGCAGGCAGCGCTCGGCGATCATCTCGTCGTGCCGACGGTGGATGGCGATGTCGAACTGACGATCCCGCCGGGCACGCAGACGGGGCGCGTCTTCCGCCTGCGCGGCAAGGGCGTTCCGCGTCTGCGCAGCGATGGCTCCAACAGCGGCCGCGGCGATCAGCTCGTCTACGTCCAGGTTGAGGTTCCCACACGCCTGACGGATGAACAGCGCGTCCTGTTTGAGCAGTTGGCGGCGACGATGGGCGGTGTACATTCCACCAACAGCGGCGCGAACAGCGTCAACCCACAGCGCAATGGCAAGGGCTTTTTTGACCGCGTGCGCGATATGTTCACGGGCGAATAAAGCCGGGCACAGCGTATCTGTAAAGGACAGACATGAGTCAATGGCTGGAAGTCTCGCTCCAGGTGGACGGCGAAGCGGCAGAAGCGGTCGCCGAGCTGCTGGCGCGTTACGGCTATCAGGGCGTGGCGATCGAGCATGGCGGGATCCCGCCAGACAAGCTCGATGAGGATGAGCTGCCGCCGCCCGCCTTTCTCGTCATCCGCGCTTACCTGCCGGTGGATGAACGCACTGAGGAAAACCGTCAGAAGCTGGAGCATGCGCTCGGTTATATGAACATGATGCTGCCCATGCCACAGCCGCAGTACCGGACGGTGGCTGAAGAAGACTGGGCGGAACTGTGGAAGGCGCATTACCGCCCGGTGCGGATCGGCCGCCGCATCCTGATCCGCCCGCTGTGGATCGAGATGGATGTGGCAGAGGATGACATCGAGATCGCGCTCGATCCCGGCATGGCGTTCGGCACGGGCACGCACCCGACCACGCAGCTCTGCCTGGAGGCGCTGGAAGACAGCATCCAGCCCGGTGTCAGGGTGCTGGATCTCGGCTGCGGCTCAGGCATCCTGGCGATTGGCGCTGCCAAGCTCGGCGCGCAGCACGTGCTGGGGCTGGACAACGATCCCGTGGCCGTCGAAGTCGCGCTCAGGAACGTCGCCCAGAATGGCGTGGCGGACGCGATCACCGTGCAGGAAGGCAGCCTCGAAAACGTGGTGACTTCCGCGCGCCGTTTTGACGTGATCGTCGTCAATATTCTGGCGCGCATCATCATCGCCATGTGCGATCAGCATCTCGGAGAGACCGTCCGCCCCGGCGGTCATGCCATCTTCAGCGGCATCATTGATGAACAGGCGGAAGACGTTGAGACGGCGCTGCGCCGAACCGGGCTGGAACCCTGCAAACGCCGCCAGCTTGGCGACTGGGTGGTCATTGAAGCGCGCCGCCCCAATCTGTGACTTCCGTAAAGATAAAGTTTGCAGCGCTCTTCACAATCCCCCTAAAAAAGAGGGGAAGTTTTCCCTAAGAGCTGTGCTAGAATCAATGTAATTCACGAAAGCGCGTGTGCGTGTGCCGCGCTTTTTTCTTTGCCCGGTCAACGATGGGCAAGCCAGTTTTCGGAGTATGGAATGGAATACACAGACGTGAATATGCAGCAGCAGACCGCGCAGCTTCACGGACTGACCTCTGCTCAGGTCGAGGAAAGCCGCCGCCTGTATGGCGACAACGTCCTCACCCCTCCGCCGCGCGATCCGTGGTGGAAGCTCTACCTTCAGAAGTTTGAAGATCCCGTCATCCGCATCCTGATCATCGCCGCCGTCATCACCCTGATCGTCGGCTTCGTCGATGGGCATTTCGCCGAGGGTGTCGGCATCATCATCGCTATCCTGCTGGCGACGACGCTCGGTTTCGTCAATGAGTATCGTGCCAGCCGCGAGTTCGATGTACTCAATCAGGTATCGGACGATGCGGCGACCAGCGTCATCCGTGATGGTGTGTATATCAGCGTGCCGCGCCGCGATCTGGTCGTCGGCGATCTGGTGCTGCTTGAAGAAGGCATGGAGATCCCGGCAGACGGCCTCGTTCGGGAGAGTATTGCCTTGCAGGTCAACGAATCGCTCCTCACCGGCGAGTCGATGCCTGTGCACAAGGTCGTCAGCAATGGGACTGCGCTGGACGATCATTTTCATGAAGACAAACTCTCGCGCAGCACGCTGGTAGTGGGCGGGCGCGGGCTGATGGAAGTGACCGCCGTCGGCGATCGTACCCGGATCGGCGAGATCGCTCATGCGGCGACGGGTGACACTGATGATGTGACGCCGCTCAACGCGCAGTTGGAACGTCTCAGCAAGCTGATCGGCGTGGTCGGCTTCACGGTCGCCGCGCTGACCTATGTGGCGCTGATCGCCCGCGGCGTCGCCATGGGTGAACTTGTCCTTGCGGGTGAACAGTG
>SZPD01000179.1 GCA_030263515.1 Anaerolineae bacterium CFX9
CCTCCGGTGAAGATCCCCTGAAGCTGGAAGAAGTTGATCCGGTCGAGACGGCTGCGGATCTGCTCGACCTGCTCAGGGGTGATGGTTGAACTGACGCCGTTACGGGTGACAGTGCCATCGCGCAGCACGGTGATCGTGATCGGCTGCCCGACCAGCCCGCCAGATCGGGTGAAGAGCAGATCGTCGAACTCCAGCACGATCGTCGGTTCGCCCACGGTCGGCGCGGCGACAACCAGCGTCCCCGGAATCGGCGGAGCCAGCGTTAACTGAACATCTGCGATCCCCTCAGAATCAGCCTCCTCGGCAGCTTCTGGCGTGTTTTCCGCAGCGTCAGCCGGCAGGGTCGGCGCGAGCGTCGGAACTCCGCCGCCGCCCGCACAGGCAGAGACCAGCAGCAGGATCAGTGTCAGTGCGATGCATAGTCTGGGCATTCCAAACCCCCAATCGTCGGGCAGCGCAGCCCGTCAAAAGCGCAGCGCGCTCATCCTCAAGTGTGGCGGATCATGCGGGCGACCGCAACCTGTCTCCATTGTGATTGTGTCTGAAAGTCTTGACAATGCGGGCCAGCGCCAGCAGTCCTACACCCGTCAGCGGCGCTGTGGCTGCCATCAGCGGCAGGTAATAGCGCTGCCACGGCAGTGGATTGGCGAGCAGGCTGGCGCACGTCACCAGCAGCCAGAACAGCATGCCCAGCGCCAGGCCGCGGTCATCAGCGGCGCGCGGGCGGAAAAGACGAAAGATCAGCGCCAGAATGCCAAACAGTGCCAGCAGCGTCAGCCCGCCACCCACAACCCAGCCATAATGCAGCCCCGCAAACCCGCTGGCTTCGTAGGCGGCGATCTCGTCCATCACGGGCGGCACGTCATTCCATGCGGTCACCTCATAGTACATCGGCGGGGCGATGAACGGCTGAAGCAGCAGCCATTCGGCGCGCATCTCCATGTCCATGCTGCCGCCCGGAACTGTGCCGACCTGAATGTCGAGCAGTTCAGCGCGCACCGCCAGCAGATCGCTGAAACGCGCCGGCGGATCATTCCACAACGCCGGAGACAGGGCGACGAAGATCGCCAGCGCGCCCGCCCCGCACAACGCGCTGAGCGCAGTCACACGAAGCAGCCTGCCGAACGAAAACCGTGCCAGTTCTGCAAGCCACACCCAGCCGAGCGCAGCCGCCACAAAGACGATCCCGCTGTGCTTGCTGGCCAGCGTAAGCGCGCACGACAGCGCCAGCCCGATCCACAACAGCCCATCTACAAGGGGCGGAGGGGGCTGTTCGGCATTGGCGCGCCGCCGGACGATGATGACCGCGGTCAGCACCGCCAGCAAGCCGAAGAACAGCAGCGAGCCTTCCTGCATGGCGCGGCGTCCGTTCAGCAGCAGAGCGGCATGCAGACCATACACCCCACTGGCAAGCCAGGCAGGCGCGCGCCCGCCGAACTGCCACGCCAGCGCGAACATCAGCGCAATGCTCAGGGTAAAAAACAGGGCTGATGACAGCCGCGCCGCCACCAGCAGCGCCTGATCAGGGCGATGATCCGTCGCCACATTATCGATGTAGCTCAGCCCCCAGTCCCAGCCGGGACGCGGAGGCAGCATGTCGCGTGTGCCGCCTGCCGCCTGCCACGTGATGCCGATCAGATAGCGGTTGACGGAACCGTTCAGGATGCGAAGCTGAGGGTCACTGTCGATGTAGTAGGGCGGCTGAACGGCAAGCTGACGGGGCGATCCGCCTTCAGCGAGCGTGAAATAATCGCTGCTCATATAGATCTGCATGGCTTCGTCGCCGTGGAACGTTGCCGCCGATACCCCGACCAGGGCATATGCCATCAGCGCGGCAAGCCAGACGAGATCGAGCAGAAACAGCCTGCGTTTACCCATGCGTGCCCCCACGCTCCGGCTGATCGGAATCGGCTACACCCTGACCTGATGCGCATGACGGATAAAATCCTGTGCGCGCAGGTCTTCGAGGATATGATCGGGCAGCGGCTCATCCAGCGTGAGGATGGTCAGGGTGTGACCGCCCGGCGTGGCGCGCCCGGTCTGCCAGATGGCGATATTGATGCCGTTGTTCGCCAGCATCGTGCCGACACGACCGATCACGCCCGGCTGGTCGTAGCTGCCCATGATCAGCAGGTTGCCGCGCGGAACGAACTGCACGCGGTAATCGTTGATCTGCACGATCAGCGGTTCACGCTTGTCCAGCAGCGTGCCGCTGATGGTGATTTCTTCGCCATCTTCCAGCGTCGCCTGTGCCAGGACGATGCTGGCGTATTCAGTGCTTTTCAGCCCTTTCGCCTGCGTGACCTGAACGCCGCGGTCCGCCGCGATCACCGGCGCATTGATATAGTTGACGTAATCGCTCAGGATCGGGGCCAGCACCCCCTTGAGCAGACCGACAGTGATCGGCTTGACCAGCGCCGCCAGCTCATCCCCACGATATTCGACCGCCACCCGCCGAATCGGCGCGCGGGCAAGCGTATGCAGCATGGCCCCCATGCTTTCGGCAAGCGCCATGTATGGGCGCGCCTTTTCGAAATCGACGCCGGGCATGAACGGCAGGTTGACGACATTACGGTAATCACTGCCGCGCAGGGCGTCGAGGACCTGATGCACGATCTGGATGGAGAGATCCTGTGCCGCTTCGACGGTGTTATCGCCGATATGCGGGGTATGGATGACATTGTCCAGCCCGATCAGCGGGCTGTTGTAAGGGGGTTCCTCCCGATAGACATCGATCGCCGCGCCCGCCAGCCGGCCTTCACGCAGCGCAGCCGCCAGTTCCATTTCATCGATCAGCCCGCCAAAGGCAGTGTTGATCAGGCGCGCGCCCGGCTTCATCTGGCGGATGAACGCGCCGTCCACCATATTGCGCGTTTCCGCCGTCGCCGGCACATGCAGGCTGACGTAATCCGAGCGCACCAGCAGTTCCTTCAGGCTGACCATCTGCACACGCGGATCGCTGACATGCTCATCAACCACATACGGATCATAGGCGAGTACGTTCATTCCGAACGCCAGGCAGCGCTGCGCCACCACCTGCCCCACCCGCCCCAGGCCGATCAGCCCCAGCGTCTTGTTGCGTAACTGCGTCCCGGCATGCTGTTTGCGGTCGAGCAGCCAGAAGCCTTCCTTGAGGCTGTTATGCGCGCTGACCAGCCGGCGGCTGAGCGCCAGCATCAGCGCCAGCGTATGCTCGCCGGCTGCGACGGCGTTTGCGCCGGGCGTGTGCATCACCAGAATGCCGCGCTGCGTGGCATATTCGATGTCGATCCCGCTCAGGGACGCGCCGACGCGCCCGATCACGCGCAGCGTGGGCGCGGCTTCCAGCATCGAGCTGTCCAGCGGCACATCATCACGGGCGATAATGGCATGCGCCGTGCGCAGTTGTTCGCGCACGGTCGGGATATTGGGGGTGACGAAATGGGTCTCGATCGAGTCGGACAGCCGCAGAATCTGGCGGGCGTCGTCAGTCAGATCGGTTGCGATGACAATCTGAAATGGGGTCACAGTCGTCATTGTCTCCGCGTCGCGTCCGGTGATCATGAACGGGTGAGCAGTGCCAGAACCTCGTGCAGGCTGGTGAAACGATGCGGCGTGATGCCGTCAAAGTCGTCCGGATGACCATGAGACTGATCCGGCACAGCAAAACACGTCATGCCAGCGGCGACGGCAGCGCGCGCTCCGTTGCGGCTGTCCTCCAGCGCGAGACAGCGTTCCGGAGGCACGCCGATCAGCCGAGCCGCTTCCAGGTAAACATCCGGCTCCGGTTTGCCTTTGGCGACCTGATCGCCGCTCACCCGTGTGGTGAAGAAATCTGACCAGCCCATCGCATCAACGACCGCATCGATCACGGCGACCGGCGAGCTGGACGCCAGCGCACGCGGCAAGCCGAGCTGACGCACATGCGCGATCAGCTCATGCGCGCCGGGCATCGGCACGACCACCGACGGGATGCGTTCGACCATGCCGCTGACGACCTCGTTCATCAGCTTTTCAGGCGGCACGTCAAGCTCATAGATGCGCACCACATTGCGCCAGAACTCATCCAGCCGCATGCCGATAAAAGGCTTGTTCAGCACCGGATCGTAGGTGCGCCCATGAGCAGCCAGCACGCGCGACTCAATTTCGAACCACACCGGCTCTGAGTCGACCAGCAGCCCATCCATGTCGAAGATGACAGCATCAAATCTCATCAACCTGTCCTATCTGAGTAACGGAGTAAACGCGCTGACGAACGCCTCGCGCCGATCGGCATCCCGGATCGTCATGCCTTCACCGAGCGCAAGAGCGATCCCCTTCTCAAAAACCGCCTGATACGGCGTGCCGATGATGCGGGCATAACCGGCCGTGCCGGCCGCCAGCGGCAGGATCGGCGCGAGCGAATTGACGCTGATGAAAACCGGCGCTTCCTCGCGGACTTTCTGCCGCGCGACCACGCCGCCAAAACCCACAAACAGATCGACTTCCCTGCTGGCAGCCAGATCAGACGCGCCATCGCCCACCATGATCTTGCGCCCGACGCGCCCGGCGCTAAGTTCGCGCACGATCGCCGGTTTGCCGCTGGAAACAGTCAGCGGGCCTTCGTCGTAATCGAGATAGCTCTTGGTGTGCTGGGCGCTCGGTTCGTAGTAGCGCCACCAGTCGCCGCTCAGCTCATTGTATTCCACTTCGACGGCGCGGATATGCTCCGGCGGGACGCCAAGACGCTTGCCGAAACCGCGCACCGGCTCTGCCAGCCCGCCGCTGATGATGAATACCTGACGGCTGAGATAGCTGAGCGCCGCCACCACTTCCTGCGCATCCGGCACAAGGTTATTCCAGTAGCTCTCCTCGATCGCCTTGAGCTGTCCGCGGGTGGGACGGATCGCCTGCAGGCGCTTGCCATAGACTTCGCTCAGATCGAGATCGCCATCCATCGCCTTCTGTGTGAGGACGCTCACGCGCCACTCTTTGCCCTTGAAGCGCGCCAGTTCATCGATCCCCTCGATGGTGGACAGCGTGCTGTCGCAGTCGAAGAAGATCATGTCGTAGGCGCTCCAGCGACCAGACGTCATCGGGTTCCGTGTATTCGCTTCAGTCATGGTGTGCAGACAGCACTCCTTGTATCTGGGTGTGACCATTCTAACGCGGCACAGCACAGAAATGAACGACGATTTGATGGCGAAAGCCGGACTTTATTTGACTCGCACAGGGAACGTTCTATAATCTAATCAAGATTCGATTATTGAACGATCGACTTTTTGAGGACTCAATCTTTTGGCACGTAAACCAGCGGATCAATCCGTCCACCGCGACGATATCATCCTCGCGGCGGCGGGCGTACTTCAGCGTAATGGCTACGAAGCGACGACGATGAAAGACATCGCCGCCGCCGTCAATCTGACCGCTGCCAGTCTTTATCACCACTTTCGCAACAAGGACGCGCTGCTGCTGGCAGTGCTGGAAGCCGGGCTGGCGATCATCATCGCGCGCATCGAGCCGATCGTGCATTCGTCACAGCCGCCGGCAGACAAGCTGCGCGCCATGATCAAGGCACACGTCACCGGGCTGGCGGGCAACACCGCCGTCGGCGCGGCGATGGTCTATGAGATCAAGGCGCTGCTGCATGTCGCCCCGCCGAAAGCGAACGCCAGCGAAGCGGACCGCGCGGCATACACAGATTTTGTGGCGCGGCGCAATAACTTCTTCCGCCAGCGCGATCACTTCGAGGATCTGTTTCGCTGCGTGATTCAGGAAGGGATTGAGCGCGGCGAATTTCGCCCTGTTGACGCGGCGATCTTCGCCAAGACGATGCTCGGCGCGCACAACTGGGTTGGCGTATGGTATCGCCCGCACGGGCGGCTCACCGGCGACCAGATCGCCGATATGATGGCGGATACGTTTCTCAACGCGCTGAAGACGAGTGTGAAGGGTTAACGCGAAAACGCGCTGTATACCAGCAGGCAGGCTGAAGATTCACATCACATCGGCAGACATATACCTCTCTGACTGCCGCTCATACACGGAGAGATGAAAAGATGGGTTTGTTAGACGGAAAGACAGCGATCATCACGGGCAGCGGACGCGGCATCGGCGCGGCGGCGGCGAAGCTCTTCGCCGAGCATGGAGCCAACGTCGTCGTCACCGATATTGACCCCGCACCCGCAGAAGAAACTGCCAGCGCCATCCGCGCAGCGAACGGCAAGGCGCTTTCGCTGGCGTGTGACGTGACGAAAGACGCCGATATCGAAGAACTGATCGGGCAGACGGTCAGCGCATTCGGCGCGATCGATATTCTGGTCAACAATGCGGGCTACACCTGGGACGGCATGATCCACAAGATGACCGACGCGCAGTGGGATGCCATGCTGGCAGTACACCTGACCGCGCCGTTCAGGATCATCCGCGCCGCCATCCCCTATATGCGCGATGTTGCCAAACAGGAAAAAGAAGCGGGCGTCCCTGTGAAGGCGCGCAAGATCATCAACGTCAGCAGCACGACAGGAACGCGCGGCAATATCGGGCAGGCGAATTACGCGGCGGGCAAGGCGGGCATCATCGGCCTGACCAAAACGCTCTCGAAGGAATGGGGCGCGTTCAATATCCAGGTCAATGCGGTGGCATTCGGCTGGATCGCCACCCGCCTGACCCAGGATGAAGCGGAGGGCGGCTTTACCGAACGCGAGGGCACAAAGATCAAGCTCGGCATGCCGGAGAAGATTCGGCAGATGTCGATGATGGCCGTGCCGATGGGACGCGCTGGCACGCCGGAAGAGGCGGCGGGCGCGCTGCTCTTTTTCGCCAGTGACCTCTCGAACTATGTCAGCGGGCAGGTGCTTGAGGTGACAGGCGGATGGTAACGCTTCTCAGGTTTATCTGATCCAGCATGAGAGAATGACAGTTTAGAAAGGGACTTTATGGTTTCGTTCACGCCAACTGAAGAACAGCAGCAGTTGATCGACACGATCCGCCGCTACAGCACCAACGATGTGCAGCCGATCGCCCATGAAGCCGACGAACACGGCAGCATCCCGGAGCGCGTGCTTCAGATGGGCTGGGAGATCGGGCTGATCCCGTCGTCGATTCCGGAAGAGATGGGCGGCTTCGGCGAACTCAGCGCGATCACCGGCGTGCTGGCCGCAGAAGAACTGGCCTTCGGTGACCTGAGCGTTGCGATGGCCGTCATGAACCCGGCGCTGTTCGCCTACCCGGTCACGCTCTTCGGCACTGCGGAGCAGCGCGAGAACTGGCTGCCGCCGTTCCTGGAAGAAAAACCGTTCGCCGCCACGGCCGCCCTGCTCGAACCGGGCGTGTTCTTCGACGCGCACGATCTCAAAACGACAGCGACCGTCAGTGGAGACAAGGTGAAGCTGAACGGCGTCAAGGCGTATGTGCCGCTGGCGCAGGATGCGCAGATCATGCTCGTCTATGCCAAAGACAGCGAAACGGGCACGGTGGATGGATATCTGGTGCAGCGCGGCACGCCGGGCGTTGAAATCGCCGAGCAGGAAAAGCTGATGGGTCTGCGCGCCCTGCCCACCTATCGCCTGAAACTGAGCGATGCCGAGGTCGATCTGCCATGCCGGCTTGGCGGCGCAGTCGGCAGCGATTTCCAGGCGATCCTCAACCGCAGCCGGATAGCGCTCTCGGCATTGAGCGTGGGCGTGGCGCGCGCTGCCTTCGAGTATGCCCGCGATTACGCCAAACAGCGCGTCGCCTTCGGTTCGCCAATTGCACAGAAGCAGGCGATCGCCTTCATGCTGGCGGAGATGGCTATCGAGGTAGACAGTGCCCGCCTGCTGACGTGGGAAGCGGCGTGGAAACTCGATCAGGGCGAGGACGCCACCAAAGAAGCCTATCTCGCCAAAACTTACGCCGATAAAGCCGTCATGCAGGTGACCGACAGCGCGGTACAGGTGCTGGGCGGTTACGGCTTCATCCGCGAGTACCCGGCGGAGCGCTGGCTGCGCAATGCGCGCGGGTTCAGCACGTTTGAAGGTCTTGCCATCGTTTGAGATAGACATAGATGAAGGAACGTGATGATGAGTGCAGGCAGCGTGCTCCAATCGCTTGTACGAGGAACAGTTCTTGTCATGCTGGTGATGGCAGCGTTCGCCGCCGGGCATTGGGCCAGTGTCACCCGTGCCCAGCAGGAGGCCGCCCCACGCACCCAGTACGAAGGGCTTGATCTCTCATCGCCCCAGTCCGCCGCTGAAACGTTCATCGCGTTGTTTGAACGTGGCGACTATCCGGCGCTCTTCCTCGTCCTAAGCCCGGAAGCCCAGAGGAGCTGGCGCGTTCGACCTGCTGCAACCTTTGATTACACCACGTGGTTCCGGGATGAAACACTGCTCGACCGGGTAGCATCGCTCAGCCGCGACCTGCCAGACGAGCATGACTCGGCGTTGATCCCGATGATCTTCGACGAGGTGATGGTTCTTGCTGAGGCGAATGATGCCTTTGTGATCGATCTTCGCGGCGTCAGCCTCAATGACGCTGAGCCAGAAGCCTTTGAACGGGCAGATCTCAGCGGGTACAGTATCGAAGGGCGGCTGGCGGATGGAAGCCCCGTTACCTTCATACTGGTGCAGTCCCCCTCAGGACGCTGGCGTGTTCACCAGGTGATCGTCCCCGGAGGTGAAGTCGATATTCTGCCGTGGTCAGCAGTTTACGATTGATGCCATGCGACCACCGATTACAGACAATCTCCCAGACAGACAGTTTTTTCAAGGACTATAACAATGCCG
>SZPD01000180.1 GCA_030263515.1 Anaerolineae bacterium CFX9
GGATGCTGCCAGAAGCGCCACAGTATCCAGACCCGGCGGCGCATGACCGCGCCAGATTTCGCTGCCATCGGGGCCCAGCAGAATAAACTCCGGCGTGAACGAAAAGCCATAACGCTCGCGCAGCGCGCGGCCAAGACTGGTATGTATATCAATCCGCAGCACATTAAAACTGTCGTTGTAACGCGCGCGAATATTACCTGCGAGTTCATCAACTGCGGGGCGCACCGTGATGCAGCCGACACAGTAATTGCTGAAGAATTCAATCAGCGTGGGGTGACCGTTGCTCAGGATGGAGTCCGCTTCCGACAGGCTGTCCACATCGCTGCTTCCGGGTCTGACAATGATAAATAACAGCAGGGCGGCTGTGCTCAGAATCACGCCTGCCGCCGCAATCAGCGGCCAGCGCAGGCGAAGCGCAATCCGTATGATTCCGAGGATGATGGCGATCAGCGCGGCGCTGAAAATGATGTATGAATACTGGTTGGCAAGTTCCATGATGTAAGAAGGCTGCTGTTTCTCAGATATTCGTATGAACTATATCGCTGTCTGCTGAGGGTACGCTATCAGAATCAATCACATCAGAGACTCGTTGAGGAACGGATTGGTCATCCGTTCACGACCGATGGTGGTGGCAGGGCCATGACCGGGAAGCACGTGCGTTTCATCGCCAAGCGGGATCAGCTTCGTCATGATCGACTGTATCAGCAGGGGATGGTTGCCGCCGGGCAGATCAGTGCGCCCGATGCTGCCTGCAAACAGGCAGTCACCGCTGAAGACAAGGCGATGGCTGCGCAGGTAAAACGCGAGATGCCCCGGAGAATGCCCCGGCGTGAACAGACATTCCAGCTCAATAGCGCTGACCTTGACAGGTTCAGGCTGATCGGGGAGCAGTTGATCGGGAATGGCGGCTTCAGGAAAGCGTGTGCCTAGAAAACGAAGTCCCTGCTCAGGGAGCGCATTCAGCATCACTGCATCGGCTTCATGAATCCAGAATGGAGCGCCGGTCAGTTCCTTGAGGTGTTTGCTTGCCAGCACGTGATCAAAGTGCCCATGCGTCGCCAAAATCAGCCGGACAGTCCAACCCTCTTCTTCAGCCATTCCATAAATGAACGGCGCATCATCAACAGGGTCGATCACCACAGCTTCACCCGTTGCTGTATCGCCGATGACAAAGGTGTTGGTCTGTACAATGCCAAGCGATGCCATTTTGATCTTCAGCGTCATGGGACTGCCTCGCTGACCTGCGGATCGCGCCCGCGCCGGCGCAGAAGGTTGAGCAGTGTGAACACTTCGTCAGTTTTCAGAAGCGCCGCCGTCACCAGAAAGACGAGCGCGCCGACCACGATCTCGATGCCAATCTGAATGGCAGTGATGAGTGTGCCTTGCCCGCTCAGACCCAGCAGATTCCATGCCGTGTTGACGCCGATCAGGGCGATCGCCATCACGAGACTGGCGATCAGCGCTTTGGCCGCAGTGCGCGCCATGGCATTTTCCTCCAGCCCGTGCCAGCGTTTGCGCAGGATGATCATCAGCGCCACGACTTCAAACGCGATTCCGAGCGTGTTTGCCAGCGCCAGTCCGCCCACATTTTCGATGTTCAGATCGCCCGTCAGCACGCCGCTGAAAACCAGCGCCGCCACAATGTTGACCGCTGTTCCCCCGACAGCAACCAGCAGGGGAGTGAAAGTGTCCTTATCGGCATAAAAGCTTCTGGCGATGATCTCCAGGATGCTGTGGACGACAACCCCCAGCGCGAAGAAGCGGAGCGTGTTATAGACCAGCGCTGTGGCCGTCGCGTCGAACTCTCCGCGTTCCAGCAGGCTGACGAGCGGCTGCCCGACCACGATCAGACCGACCGCGCTGGGAATGGTTGCCACCAGGATGAAGCGCACCGCGCCGCTCATGGCTGTGCGTTTGCCGGCGATATCGCCCTGTTCGCTCAGGGCAGCAAGCGTTGGGAAGATGACGGTTCCCATCGCCGTGCCGATCAGGGTTTGGGGGATCTGCATCAGCCGCCAGCCCCAGTCCAGCGCGCTGACCGCGCCAGGCCCCAGCCGCGAGGCAATATTGTTGCCGAAGATGGTCGCAAAGCTGAACAGTCCGAGGTCGAACATACGCGGGATCATCAGCTTGATCACACGACGCAGATGCGGATCGTTCCATCCCAGTGTCAGTGACCAGCGGGCGCGATAGCGGATCAGCCCCGGAACCTGAATGCCCAGATGCAGCAGCGCGCCAAGTACTGCGCCGATCGCGATCCCCGTGCTGCCGAGCGGTTCAATCAGGAAGATCACGCCAAAGAGCAGCCCAACATCGAACAGGATGGGGGCCAGCGCCGGCAGCAGGAAGCTGTTGAAGCTTTGCAGGATACCCATCACGATGCCGCTGATAGAAAAGATCAGCGTGCTGAGCAGCAGAATGCGCATCAGGTTGGCTGTTTCCTGGACGGACTGCGCGTCGAAGCCCGGCGCAACCACATTTTCCACCAGCCAGGGCGCTGTGAAGAACGCGATCAGGCTGGCGATGAACGCCACCAGAAAGGCGGTATTGATCACCCGGCTGGCAAGCCGCCATGCGCCGGAATCATCGTCGCGCGCCAGAAAACTGGTAAAGATCGGGATGAAGGCGTGCGCAAGGACGCCGCCAGCGACGAGGTTGAAAATCTGTTCCGGGATGCGGTTTGCTGTGACGAAAGCATCCCATTCGCGACCGACGCCGAAAACGTTGGCGATGATCACCGTCTGAACGAGGCTGAGAGCCTTCGCCGCCCCAAAGGCGATCATGACGATGAAAGTGGACTGCGCGAGTTTGCGCGTGCGGCTGGACTGTGTCGTTCTGGCAGTGGAAGTCATCGAGTCGGCTGCCTGCTACGCATTCAGCGAGTCAAGCGCAGTGCGGGCTGCTTCAAAGCGCGGGTTGAGCGAAAGCGCCCGCTGATACGCGCTGCGGGCATTCGAGATCTCGCCGCGTGCCGCATAAACCTGTCCCTGCCAGTAATGTGTCTCTTCCACGTAGCGCGCTCCATTCGTCAGATTGGTCTGCACAAGCGCCATCACGTCGTCATACCGCCCGACGTTGAAATATGCCTCGAACATGCCGAACTGATACCATGTCATACGGAAGGGCAGCCCAAGCTGGCGGGCACGATCATAGAAGTTTGCCGCTTCTTCGTATCGTCCCAGCCGGGTGAGTGACGTTCCGATGTTGAACCATGTGTACATATTCTGGGGATTGGCGCGCGCTTCTTCCTGCGCCACTGCAAGCGCCATTTCATTGGCGGTCTGCACGTCTACACGATCTCCCAGAATGGCGGCGACGGCCGGCTCATCCGCCGGGCGATAGAGCACGATGAAGATCCGGTTGAACGCCTGCCAGTTGCTGTCGAAGTTGGCATAGGTCGTCGGGATACCCTCGCCATTAGCGCCCGTCCCGATATAGCTGTCATAGATGTAAAACGATGCTGCCAGATCATCGTAGCCCACGACGGTCTGATAATGCCCGATCCAGTCGTAGCCCTCAAAGGCGTAGGCTGTCTCTACGATGACCGGGAAATTCCCGGCGATCAGCCGCTTGATCAGTTCCATGTCGCCGCCGACCCGGTAGAGCGCGCGTACCTGCGACTGTTCGTTGACGAAATTTACCAGCTCGTGCGGGCTGACATTTTTGTCTTCTGCCTCAGGGCGCAGGAAACGCGCCGCGTAGTCCTGATTTTCCTGCCAGCCGAAAAAGCTGAGACCCATGGTGATATTGGTGGGACCGCAGTTGTTCCAGCCCTGAATCTCATGCCGGAAGCCGTACATCCGGGCGGCGACGGGTCTGCCCAGACTGCTGGTTTGCGAGACTGGCGCTGCGGTTGGCGCTGGCTGCGTGGGGACGACGGCAGCTTCCGTCGGCGCAGGAGTCTGCGCATCCGTCGGTATAAGGGTTGGCGTCGGTTCTGCGGTTGGCGCTGAAGTCGGCGTATTTTCGGGGGTTGGCGTCTGAGCTTCGGCAGTCACTTCCGGTTCAGACGTAGCTGTTCCACCGAGCAGGGGAAGATTGAGCAGGTCTTCCGGTGAAAGCCCGCCCTCGATCGCGCCTACGGTGGGGATGACCCCGCCTGCTGGCGTTGGCGGCAGCAGCGCGCGCATGAACGGGGCATAGGTCAGCATCTCTTCCTGATAGCGCGGCGGAAGCAGGCTGCGATATGCATAGATGCCGCCAAAGACCGCGCCCGCGCCGATGAAGACCCACAGGACGGTGATCCACAGCGCGAACAGGCGAGGCAGACCACGCCGGAAGATCAGCGCGCCGCCAATGGTGACCAGCGGCGCAGCAATCGCAACCATCATCATGAAGGGGACGAGCGCTGCCAGGCGGCGACCATTCGCCAGAAAGATGAATAACCCCACCAGAACAGCGAGGATGACCAGGAAGACCATGATGACCGCATACATGAGACCGCGAGGCGGCGCGTTCAGCGGCTCAGGTTCATGTGGATTGACGTAGTAGCTCATGCGACGTAACTCTAAAACCAGATTTCAGAGCGCATCAGTTTGCCATAGGCGAGACGAATTCGCCCGCGCGCAAACCTGACGATTTCCCGGCGGTTGCCGGATATCAGCGACGCATTATAGCATAATGTACCTGCAGGTCAGGAAGCCTACGCATTTGCGTCGCCCCCTGCTACAATGCCTGAAAAACCGGGGAATCTCAGCCAATGACCGATCGTTGGATCGTTGATCTTCACAGCCATACGTACTACTCGAAGGACTGCATCGTGCGCTTCGAGTGGATTATCGATCTGTGCCGGAAGCGCGGCATCGATCGCATCGCGATCACCGATCACAATACGGCGGACAGCGCACTCGCCATGCGTGAGCTAGCGCCTGATCTGGTCATCCCCGGTGAGGAGATCATGACCACGCAGGGGGAAATCCTTGCATACTACGTCACGGAGACGGTTCCGCCGGGGCTTTCGCCGGAGGAGACCATTCAGCGCCTGCGGGATCAGGGAGCCGTGATCAGCGTTTCTCATCCTTTTGACCGGCTGCGCAAGGGCGCATGGGAACGATCAGATCTGGAACGTATCCTGCCGCTGGTGGACGCCATCGAAGTGTTCAATGCCCGCTGTCTCTTTCGTCATGACAACCAGCAGGCAGCCGAACTGGCAGCCGCGCATGGTGTGCCGGGAACCGCAGGCTCTGATGCGCATTCCCGCGTTGAATATGGCGCGGGGACGCTCCTCATGGAGCCGTTCGATGGACCGGAGTCATTCCTGAATTCGCTTCGTACAGCCGAAGTGAAGGGCAGGCTGAGCGCTCCGCATGTTCATCTGCACAGTTCTACGGCAAAGTGGATGAAAAAGCTGGGGCTTCGTCCGTCCGTCTAAGTTTGTGTGTTTCAGCGGGATTCCTGAACAGCCGCCAGCGCCGTGCCGCCAATATCGGCTGCCAGACCGGGATCGGCGTTTCCCTCAAGCACGATGGCAACGGCTGCCCCGCTGCTGCCCCCCAGCGTAGCAAACCCCACAAACCAGGACAGCGCCTGTTCTCCGGAATACGCCAGCGCGGCATGCCCGCCAATATCCAGCGATGGACGACCAGCATTCTGTGCCGCGCCGTTGGCGACAGCGTTGCGCATCAGGTCCTGAAGCTGGCGGGCCGTGTTGGCTGTCATCATCGGCAGGGATGGGCGCACGGCGCTGACCGCTTCCCAGGCTGTCGTGCCGCGCAGCCGCTGATTCAACAGCAGATACGGTTGAGGCGCATTCCCGTCATTGACAATTGCTGACGCCATCATCGCCATCATCAGCGGCGACACCGTGATACTGCCCTGTCCCAATCCCTCAGCGATCAGGTTGAGAGATGTGGCAGGTGTGGGCGTTGGGGTTGCCAGCCCTGCTGCTGGCGTTCGAAAGATATCCAGCAGGGCAGGGGAGCGATCGAGATGGAGGGTTTCGATCGCCGCCATCAGGGTGGATGCGCCGATCGAGTCCGTCAGGTCTCGGAAAGGGCTGGGACAGGCGAAGGCGTAGGCATCTCGCAGGGAGAGGCTGGCAGGCGGCAGCGGCAGGGCACAGGACAGCGTCAGGCCGTTGAGCTGCACCGGCGTGGTCGCCCCGTCGATCGGCGTATTGAGGGTCTGCTCGGTCAGCAAAGCCGCAGACATGAGGGGCGTCTGGAAGGCACTGCCCGGCTGGTAGGCTCCGACAAGCGCCCGATTGAAGAAGGGATTGCCGGGATCGGCGATCAGCGTTTCCCAGTCGGTGTCGAGGAGGTTGGGGTCGTAATCCGGGAGGCTGATCAGCGCGAGAATTCTTCCGGTAGGCACGTCAATGACAACCGCGGCTCCACGCTGCCCGCGCAGGGCTTCATATACCGCCGCCTGGATGCGCAGGTCGAGCGTCACCTGAATATCGTTCCCAATCTGAGGGCGATGAAGGAGTGCATTGGTGAGCCGTTCAGAAACGCTGCTGGCGCGAGCCGTCCCGTTCAGCAGGGCATTGTAAGCGCTTTCGATGCCCCCTTCTCCATACCGGAAATTGTGATAACCCAGCGCGCTGAACATCGAGGGTTCGTGATAGGTGCGTGCCAATGCGCCGGAGCTATCTCGAATTCCGGTCTCTGTTTCTGCCAGCAGGACTCCGCTGGCATCGTAAATTCCGCCGCGCAGGGTGTTGGCGCGCGCTTCGACGAGGCGTGGATTGTCTGGACGGGACAGGATCGATGCCGAGCCTGCTACTCCCCAGTAGTAGGCTGCAACAACCACGACGGTGAACAGGACGATCACGCCCAGCAGCAGGCGGTTGATTTCGCGGGCGAAGGGCATCAGTTTTCCCCCGATGACAGCCGCAGCAGCAGACCGATGATCACAAAGTTGGTCAGGAGAGAACTGCCTCCATAACTGAAAAAGGGCAGAGTGACCCCGGTGAGCGGGGCAAGCGCCATCACACCGCCCATGATCAGCAGACTCTGAACTGCGATGATGGCGCTCAGCCCGACTGCGAAAAGCGCCTGAAAGGGTTTGCCAGTCTGGGCAATGGCGATTTTCAATCCCCGCATGATGAGCGCCGCAAGACAGGCGACACACACGATGACTCCCAGCAGTCCCCATTCCTCTGCCAGGGATGCAAAGATGAAATCGGAATGGACGACCGGGATGTAGTAGGGCGCGCCTTGCCCCAATCCTTCGCCGAACAATCCGCCTGCGCCGAAAGCCATCAGGCTTTGCACAAGCTGATAGGAACGCCCGTCCGGATCGCCAAAAGGATTGAGCCAGATATCGATGCGCAGCCTGACCAGCGAAATCAGACTGTATGCCACGATCGCTGCTGCCACGATCAGCAGCCCGCCCATGAGCAGAATCCGCAGGCTGCCGCTGGCGACATAGAGCAGGAGCAGGAACACCATGAAGAAAAGGACAGCGGCCCCCAGATCGCGCTGCCAGATCAGCACCACAATGCAGATCGTCCACATCAGCAGGATGGGGCCGATGATGCGAGGCGAGAGCTGGAATCGCCAGCCAGACGCTGCGCCGGTCGTAAAACGGAGCGTGGGATACTGCTCTCCAAGATAGCTCGCCAGAAAGGCGACCAGAATTACCTTGAGCGCTTCCGAGGGCTGGAAGTAGAGACCGCTGATGCCAAGCCAGAGCTGCGGCGCGCCTTCCTGCCCGGAGGGGTTTGTTCCCAGCAGGATAGTGCCGATCAGGAGCAGCAGCCCGACGACGAGGAGTGTATAGCGGAAACCCCGCAGCAGCCGGACGACATTGGGCAGTGTGATGGTGACGAGGAGCGCCAGAACAGAGACGGCCAGCCAGAGCGTTTGCCGGTCAGCAAAATAGGGAGTCAGCCGTTCGATGGTCATCAATCCCCAGCCGCTCATGAACATTGCCAGCGGAAAAAGCAGGCGATCGCGGCGGGGCAGTTTTCTGCTCAGCCACCCTTCACCAGCCGCTGCGCACGCCACCCAGACGATGAAGGTGACCCAGCTCGCCGGGGAATTATCCCCACGAAGCGTATTGAGGGTCAGCGTGTTGAAGAAGACGAAAGCTCCACCGACGACAAGCAGAATGCGCTCCAGCGTCAGTTGAGGCCGTGGAACGGCGGCAGGCATAGGAAATGACGTTTCGCGGTTCAAGGCATTCAGCGGCTGAACAGCCGCCCGGCAATCGGCCGCAGGCGTTCGACAGCTTCAGCCGGCATTTGTCTGGGATCGGTCATGACAGCGTTATCGAGGGCGCGATGACTTTGCCATACGGCAGTGATGTCCAGGCGCGCCACCGCGATGCGGATCGCTTCCTGTGCAATGCGCAGATTCCTGTGCATGGTTTCCATGACCATTTCAACGGTAACGGGGGCTTCGCTGGTATGCCAGACATCGTAATCTGTGATGTGAGACATGGAGGTATAGCTGATCTCAGCCTCGCGGGCAAGGAAGGCTTCCGGGCAGGTTGTCATTCCGATGATGCTGCATCCCAACTGGCGGAAGATATGGCTTTCGCCACGGGTGCTGAAACGCGGGCCCTCCACGGTCACAAATGTGCCGCCGCGGTGAACAGTGCCGCCGGCATCGGCTGCCGCATCGGCGACCAGCGCGCTCAGCTCCGGGCAGAAGGGATCGGCAACCGAGATATGCGCCACAACCCCGGTTTCAAAGAAGGATCGCCCCCGTTCCGCGCGCGTCTGATCATAAAGCTGATCGGGTATCACAATGTGACCCGGCGCGTAGTCTTCGCGCAGCGA
>SZPD01000181.1 GCA_030263515.1 Anaerolineae bacterium CFX9
GATCGCCGGATCCTGACGCCAGCGCAGAGTCGGGTCAGCTTCGCACAGGCTGGTCAGGATGGTTCCCATCTTGGCGCTGTCAGCCTGTGTTTTCGGCAGAACCGCCACCATGTAAAGCGGATCAGGGAAATCTGGCCTGGTCACACGGATCGGGTTGTCTTTGGTCGAGAGGGCATCGCCCGTCTTGGTCTGGGTCAGCTTGGCTACCACGCCGATATCGCCTGCATGCAGTATCTGAACCGGAATCTGTTCCTTGCCGCGCAGCACCATCAGCGAGCTAAAGCGTTCCTCAGCGCCGCGCGTCGCATTAAAGACCGCCTGGTTGGCGCTGATCGAGCCGCTGAAGATGCGGAAGTAGTTGAGCGTCCCCACAAAGCGATCCGTGCTGGTTTTGAAGACATAGCCCGCCAGCGGACCGGAGTCGCTCTGCGGCGCATACAGGAAGGTTTGCTCGCCAGACGCATCGGTCACCTGAACGCGGCGCTCGCTGGGCGGGGCAACATAGACCACCAGCGCTTCGAGCAGGGGAACCGTGCCGATATTCTTCGCGCCTGAGGTGACGAAAATCGGCACAGTCTTGAGATAGGCATCCTTGGCAGCTTTACGCATACCATCACGGATTTCCTCAGAAGTCAGGTCGCCTTCGGCAAAGTATTTCTCGATCAGCGAGTCGTCCGCTTCAGCAGCGGCTTCCACCAGCGTCAGGCGCGCCGCAGCAGCCGCCGCTTCCATATCGGACGGCAGATCACTGCGATCCTTGCCCTCATTCAGATAAGCCTTCATGGTGAGCAGGTTGACCACGCCGCGGAAATTGGCTTCCGCGCCGATCGGGATCATGACGGGGATGAACTTGTACTCAGGAAAGGCGGTCCTGAGGCTTTCGACTGTGCGCTCAAAGTTGGCATTTTCACGATCCATCTTGTTAATCGTGACGATGATCGGCTGCTGGTAAGCCTCGGCATACTGCCATGCCAGCTCCGTGCCCACTTCAACGCCAGACACCGCATCGACCACCACCACAACGGAGTCGGCGACGCGGATAGCATTCTTCACATCACCCTGAAAATCAGTATAACCGGGTGCATCAAGGACGTTGATCTTGGTTTCGTTGAACTCCACCGGAACCAGCGATGTTGACAGTGAGAGTCCGCGTTCCTTTTCTTCCTCATCCCAGTCAGAAACAGTATTCTTCTCTTCAATCCGCCCCATACGGCTGATTGCGCCTGTATTGAACAGCAGGGCTTCAACCAAAGTAGTTTTTCCTGATCCCTGATGTCCTACAAACGCAACATTACGTAGTTTGTCGGTGGTGTACTCTTTCATAAGGATGTGCTCCAAATAAGGATCTCGGCAGTATTCGCGTTGTGGGTGGGGATTTTAAGGCGGCAATAAGCGGTTGTCAAAAGAAGCGCGGAATATAATTAAGAAAACCGTGATGAATGTCATTCAGCCCAATGGTACTTTGGGACTAAACAATTGACTCACCGTATGAATGGGATTACGATCAAAATGACATTTGAGGGAAGGAGGTACCCAAAACGATGATTTACATGCCCCGTGAAGAAGGCCAAGGTCTCGTTGAGTACGCGCTGATTCTCGTTCTCGTGGCGGTTGTCGTTATCGTCATCCTGGCGCTGCTCGGCCCGGCGATCGGCAACATCTTCTCGAACATCGTCAACGCTCTGTAGGTCGTCCGCCGTACAGTACAGCCTGCTGTACTCATCTGAACTTTGCCCTGATCGGAAACCTCTGCCCAACGGCAGAGGTTTTCGTATGAAACCACCAGTCAGATCGCGCCGGTCAGGTAGCCAATCTGCACAAACTCGCGCGTGGTTCGCTTGACAAACCTTTAATCTTCCCCTTATAATGCCGAACGATTTTACGAAAGGGGAAGCGCGCAGTTCCGAGAGGGCTGTCTTCAGCGCGCAATTGCATTTGTTTGCGGTCTTGCCTCACATTGAGAACATAGCCCGGTGACTCTCGCCCACACTGCCTGAGTACGCCGGGTTTTATATTGCCCACTGGCGCCGCGCCCTGAACCAGACGCAAAATCAAAAATCGCCCGATGGGGGGAAGTATAAAGAACATGCTCGACACAATGAATGTAGGCGAACTGGATTTCGCCGCCATGCTCGAGGCGTCATTTGCCGAAGAGCAGCCCGAACGGGGCGACATCGTCACTGGAACGGTGGTCGCCGTGGATGATCAGGGTCTGGTCGTCAGCATTGACGGCATGAAGCGCGACGGCGTTGTGCCGCGCAAGGACCTGGAGCGGCTCTCGCTCGAACCGAGCAACTACAATGCGGGCGATGACATCGACATCATGATCGTCCGTATTGAAGATGAAGATGGCAACCTGGTGCTGTCGGTCTCGCAGGCGCAGCAGACGGAAGACTGGAAGCGCGCAGAGGACCTGCTGAACGCGGACGGCTCATTTGAGGGTGTCATCGCCGATGCCAACCGCGGCGGACTGATCGTGCCCTTCGGCAACCTGCGCGGCTTCGTCCCGGCAAGCCACGTCCTCGATCTGCCGCGCGGCCTCAGCGAGGATGAGCGCAAGATGCGTATGGCGCGCATCATCGGCCAGACCGTGACGCTCAAGGTGATCGAAGTCAACCGCAAGCGCCGCCGCCTGGTCTTCAGCCAGCGCGACGCCAACCGTGGCAACCGCGAAGCGCGCAAGGAACTGCTGCTCGATCAGCTTCAGGAAGGCGAGGTCCGCAGGGGCGTCGTCAGCGGGCTGCGCGATTTCGGCGCGTTTGTCGATCTGGGCGGCGCTGACGGACTGATCCACATCAGCGAACTGGCGTGGCATCGTGTCAATCACCCCAAGGAAATCCTCAAGGTGGGCGATGAGATCGATGTGTACGTCCTGCGCCTGGACAGCGAGGGCAAGCGCATCGGACTGAGCCTGAAGCGTCTCCAGGATAACCCGTGGGCAACCGTCGAGGAAAGCTATCACGTCGGTCAGCTCGTCGAAGGAACCGTGAGCCGTGTGGCGCAGTTCGGCGCGTTCGTCAGCCTCGATCCGGGCATCGAAGCGCTGCTGCATACCAGCCAGATCAGCGAGCCACCGCCCGCAGACCCGACTCTGGTCGTCCACGAAGGTCAGCGCCTGCTGATGCGCGTGATCAGCATCGAAGCGGATAAGCAGCGCCTCGGCCTCAGCCTCAAGGAAGTGACCGAAGAAGAGCGCGATCGCTGGCTCGCCAGCCGCAGTGAAGCGCAGGCTGCCACAGAAGACGCTTCTCAGAATGCAGAAGATCAAGTAGAATCAGAACCGGATACCGACTCCATCTAGGCGCTTGTGAGCGTTGCACAGGGGCACGAATATTCGTGTCCCTGTGATGAGTTTACAGCAGAGATGAGACGAACCGCTCCAAAAATCCTGCCGCGAAAGGGGGTGAGTGCAAACATATGGCACATGTAACGTTGAAACCGAACGAATCGCAGGAATCGCTGCTGCGGCGCTTTCGCAAGCGCGTGACCAACAGCGGTGTGCTCAGCACAGTGCGTCGGAAGCGTTGGCATATCTCCAAGAGTGAACTTCGCCGCATCGAGAAGAAGAAGGCGATCCGCCGTTCACGCCGCCGCCAGCGTAAGGCGTCGACCCGCTAGCGCAGGTTTACAACCCTGCCGCGAACGACGCGCAACCAGATTGCGGAGTGGTCTATGATGAGCAAGATCACAGTGTCGTTTTAATCCGCCGTCCGGTGAACAGCCGAGACGGCGGATTTCCCGTTTAACCGAACCCATTCACCCAGGACTATGTATGGCAAACAAGAACGAAGACAAGATTGAAGTTGAAGGTGTCGTCATTGAGGCGCTGCCGAACACACAGTTCATGATCCAGCTTGAGAACGGGCACAAGATCCTCGCCTATCTGAGCGGAAAGATGCGCAAGAATTACATCCGCATTCTGCTCGGCGATCGTGTCCGTGTGGAGATGAGCGTTTACGACCCCTCACGCGGTCGCATTACCTATCGTTTCCGCGATGGACGCCGCGACCCGGCTGAAGACGCCGAAACCATCGATTAATTCACATCCCCCTTTGCGATCGCCACACCTGATTCTCGCCGCAGTTGCGCTGCTGCTGTGGGCTTCTCGCCTCGCAGCGCTGGATCTGCTGCCATTACACAACGACGAAGGGCTGCACCTGACGCGCGCGGTCGAGGTCTGGAATGGACACCCTTTCTGGGAAATCCGCGATGGCAAAATTATCAACCACTGGGCGATCGCCCTGTTCCAGCCGCAGCATGCGCCTGTTTTTGCAGGCCGGATCGCCACGGTCTTCATCGCCCTGATCGGCTTTGCCGCCGCCTTTACGCTGGCAAAACGCGCCGCCGGGCTGAACGCAGCTCTGCTTGTGTCCGCGCTCTGGATTTCATCTCATTACCTGTTCTTTTATGAACGGCTGGCGTTCAGCGATGCTGAAGCGGGCGCACTCGTCATACTCGCCTGCCTGGGTGCGCTGCGCATCGCGGATACCGGTCATCGGCAGACAGCGCTGCTGACGGGGATTGCACTGTCGGCCGCCGTCCTGTTCAAATTCACCGCCGCGCCCTTTGCCCTCTCCATCCTCATCCTGATCCTGTTTTCGCATGGCACAGCGCCCCTCAGGCAGCGCCTGATCGCACTGATGATCGTCGCAAGCATCGGGGCTTTCAGCCTGGCCGTACCCACGCTCTACCTGCTCCGGCGCGGCGAAGATGTCTTCAGCATCGCGCTCGGCTGGATCAGCACTGGCTCGACTGCATCCGGCGGAAGCGGTATCGCCCTGCTCGACAATCTTGCGCGGCTGGGCGATCTCTTGTGGGGATTCAGCGGCATCCGTCTCGATCTGGCGCTCATCGTCACGGGGCTGATCAGCGCGCTGTTGCTGCCGCGGCTGCGCGTCATGTTCCTGGCATGGATCGTGCCGGCGCTGGTGATCCTGCTGCTGGGGCGCGAGGTCCTGCCGCGACACTACGTCGTCGGTCTGCCGCTAGCGCTGACCATCGCGGGGATCGGGCTTGCAGCGATCATCGATCGGTTTCGGCTGTCAGAAAATCAGAAAACTTCCATCACCGCAGGGATCAGCGCTGCCCTGCTGCTGGGATTCCTGCTTCAGAGTCAGAGCGCTTACCGCAGCCCAACTGATCAGATCATGCCTGAGATCGTCCAGCGTGAGCATATCACCGAGCACAGCGGCGGCTTTGGGCTGGCGGATGCCGCAGCCGCCCTGCCCACCCTGATCGAGCCGGGCAGCCCGATCATCGCCAGCATGTTCCCGGATAGCTGCCGGCGCGCCAACTTCTATGCGCAGGGCGATCTGACTCTCACCTGCACGGATGCGCCGGGAACCGACCTTATCCGCGCGGCGCTGGAAACGCGCGGATGGGTCTACGTGCTGACCGACACCAGCCCGCTGATCGGTGCGGATATGAATGCGCTGTCTGACGAGTGGAATGTCCGTGTCGAGCGGATAGCAGGATTTCCCCGCCCCGGCGAGGATGAAGCCAGCGCTTCCGTGGTGCTGTGGCGGGTGACACGCTGACGATCCGTTCCCTACTTGACGCCCCAGTGGACAGCCATCGTCCCAAACATAAAGCGCTTGTACTCCACCTCGCGGAAACCCGCCTCACGCATCAGCGCGGCAAGTTCTTCCGGCGTCTTGAACTGCTGCGTTGATTCAGGCAGATACTGGTAGGCGTCGGCGTTGCCGCTGATCAGCCGCCCCAGCGTCGGAATGATGTACTTCAGGTGAATCAGGATGAATGGCTTGAACAGATTGTCTGGCGGGGGGGACGTATCGAGGATGACCAGCCGCCCGCCCGGCTTGAGAATGCGTTTCTGCTCGGCGAAAGCGCGCGGAATATCGATCACGTTGCGCATCAGGTAGCCCGCCGTTATCGCATCAAAACTGTCATCCGGGAACGGCAAATTGAGCGCGTCTGCCCCGCTCCACTGTACACGATGCCCCATGGGCAGGTTCTGACCGACATGCATCATCCCCAGTGAAAAATCGCCGCCGATCACGTGCGCGGTCGGGGTTTGTCTGAGCGCCTCAAAGGCGATATCACCTGTGCCGGTAGCCAGATCGAGCAGCCGTTCGCCCGGCTTCAGCCGCGCCTGCCGGATAACGAACCTGCGCCAGCGCAAATCCTGACCGAACGTCATCAGACGATTGATCAGGTTGTATCGGCGCGCGATGCGGTCGAACATATTCTGAACGTAGGCGGCGCGTTCGCGGCCCTCCAGCATGGTCATGGCGTGTCACGTCCTGTGCTTGTGAAATCGGGCACATTGTACCAGACTCTTATGAGCGCGACATAAAAAAACCATTCCATCCTGTTGAGCGGACGGAATGGTTTTTCTGGTTTTTGGTCAGCGAGGGCAGCGCTGTCCTCAGGCGGCGGCTGCCCCTGCCCGCCGCGACTGAAGCAGTCGCAGCGCCTCCGGCACGAGCAGCACTGGCGATGTCAGCACCAGAATGGCGATCCACTGTCCCGCGTCAAGCGGCACAGTCCGGAAGATTTCGCCGCCGAACTGGACGATCAGGATCGTGCCGATCAGGATCACCAGGGCGATGATGAGGAAAGCCCGGTTTTGCAGGATCCCGCTGAACGCCGAGGCATCGCGCCCCATCACCCGCGCGTTGAACAGGTTCCAGAACTGAAGCAGGACGAAGCTGGCGTAGAACAGCGAAAGTTCCACATCGGTGATCAGTCCGTCCTGCCGGATCAGGAACAGCGCGCCGACCAGCACCACGATAAAGACGGCTCCCAGCGACAGGATGCGGCGGCTCATCAGCGGGGCGATGATGAAATCGCTCGCCTTGCGCGGCGGACGCTGGAGAACGCCGTTATGCGGTGGCTCAGTCGCCAGCGCCAGCGACGCGAACGTATCCATGATCAGGTTGACCCACAGCATCTGGATCACCGTCAGGGGGAACTGCACGCCGATGAACGGCCCCAGCAGCGCGATACCGAGCGCAGCCACGTTAATGGTGAGCTGGAACAGGATGAAGCGCTGGATATTCTGGTAGAGTGAGCGCCCCCACTTGACAGCATTGACGATGCTGCTGAACGAGTCATCGAGCAGCACGATGTCGCTGGCTTCCTTGGCGATATCCGTTCCGCTGCCCATCGCCAGCCCGACATTGGCAAAATTGAGCGCGGGCGCGTCGTTCGTGCCGTCACCGGTCACCGCGACGATCTCGCCATTTTCCTGAAGCAGGTTGACGAGCCGCATCTTGTCCATCGGGCGTGCGCGGCTGAGCACCTTGACATGTTTGACAGCCTCGCGCGCCTGCTGATCGTCGAGCGCGGCGAAATCGCGCCCGCTGAGGTGTGCATAAGCGTCCTGCTCATCGGCATCATCCCACAAGCCGATCTGACGCGCGATCTCTTTCGCTGTCTCCGCTGTGTCGCCAGTGACGACCTTGACTTTGATGCCTGCGGTACGGCACGCCTGAATGGCAGGCGGCACTTCCGGGCGGATCGGGTCGGCAATGGCGACATAGCCCAGCCAGATCAGATGCTCTGCCAAAGCTTCCAGATCGGTTTCATCCGGATCGTAGACGCGGCGGAAGGCAAAGCCGAGGGTGCGCATGCCGCGGCGCTGATAGTCGAGCAGTTCTGCATCGATCTGCTCACGGTGTGCGCTGATCGACTCGACGCCGTAGGGTGTGAGCACGCTGTCGCACTGGTCGAGCACGATCTCCGGCGCGCCCTTGACATGCAGGACGATCTCGCCGCTGACGGCCGATTGCCCCAGCGTCGCCATATACTTGCGATCCGCAGAGAAGGTGAGCTGGTTGATCAGGCGGAAAGCGTTGCGATGCTGAATATAGTCCAGCTTGCCCAGTTCCAGCCAGAGCAGCAGCGCCCCTTCTGTACCGTCCCCCATCATGCGGATCGGTTCGCCCGGCTGCCGGCTGAGATGCGCGGTCGTGTTGGCGCTGATCGCCTCGGCAATCCAGCCTTCGATCTCGGTCTCCAGCAGACGGGTCATCGGGCGCTCGCCGAGCGCGGGAAAGCCGATCGCGCTGACGCGCATCTGATTGAGCGTCAGCGTCCCGGTCTTGTCAGAGCAGATAACCGTCGCCGCGCCAACTGTCTCCGTCGCGTGCATCCGGCGCACCAGATTGTTGCTGGCGGTCATACGCCGCATGCTGTATGCCAGGCTGAGCGTCACGCTCATCGGCAGTCCTTCCGGCACAGCGACCACGATGATCGTCACCGAGACCATGAAGTAACGCAGCAGCTCTGAGCCAACGCTGCCGGGCAGCCAGAGGGCCGGATCTGCGGGGATGATGCCGACCAGCCGTCCCAGCAGCAGCCCGGCGATGAAGACTGCGACGCCCGCGCCGGCCGGGATCAGCCAGCCGCGCGCGCCATCCATCAGCCATGCAGGCAGCTCGCGCGGGCGTCCCGCCAGCTCAAATGCATCATAGACGATGGGCAGCCAGATGCGCGTCAGCGCTGTCAGCCCGGAAACCGTCAGCAGAGCGACAAATGCCCACTGTTCACCCGCAAGGACAAGTTCACCCATGGCGACGCCGCGGGCGATCAGCGCCACATAGGTCAGCGCGGCGACCGTGAAGCCGACCACGCCGATC
>SZPD01000182.1 GCA_030263515.1 Anaerolineae bacterium CFX9
GAAGGAACCGCCCCGCAGCACCTTACTTTCCCCATTACCATACCCGTCGATAATTTCCGGGTTGTTATAATCATTCAGACACCACTCCCATAAGTTCCCACTCATATCAAGTACGCCAAACGGCGATGCGCCGTCAGGGAACAGCCCTACCGCGCTGGTCTGCCCGATGCCCGTTTCTGAGGTGTTGCCTTTGGTCGCATCAAAATCACCGGAATACGGATAGGTGCGCTCATCCGTCCCGCGTGCGGCGTACTCCCATTCCTGCTCAGTGGGGAGGCGAATCTCAACCTTATCTCCAATTAAACCGACTGCTCGACATTTTACGGTGAGCCAGCGGCAGAATGCCACCGCCTGATACCAGCTTACACTCTCGCGCGGGTGGTTGTCGTAAGGATTGTACTGATCTGCCATTTCCTGCTGCTGATATTCCAGCGGGAAACCGACCCACCATTCCGGCTGATCGTATTCGCCAGAGTCAACAAACGTCTGAAACTGTTGATAGGTGATCAGGTACTTCGCCATCTTAAAGCCGTGTTTTAGTTCGACTTCGCGCTGGGGATTATCGGATTGATCGTCCGCACCCATGATAAATACCCCATCCGGCGGAGCAGGGATCTCGCACCACTCAAGCTGTGGCAGTTCGGCTGTTTTTCCGTCAATCTGCGCTGTCAGTGTCCCGATGCCGGGTCGCGGATCGTCGAGCAGACTCAGCGCCCGTCCACAGAGGGCGCGTTCGGCTGGCGGGAGCGCCTGCGGGGTCGGAAGCAGGGCAAGCAGCCAGTCACGCAGTTGGTCGCTAACGGCTTTTTCGCTGCGCCGCAGTTTGTCACTTTCAAGCAGTTTTTGCTCTTGCAAAATCACACTGGCGAGCCAGACCGTCCACCAGCGCGGGTCATCCGCCGCCATGCCTTTCGCAATCTCATCGTCCAACAGATCATCCAGCAAATCCCACAGGTCGCCGCGCCGGTCAGTATCCGCCAAAACATCGCCTGCCAGCACGCACGGCACACGCCACACCTGCGGCTTGCTCATGAGGAGTTCACACACCAGACCGAATGAATCGGCTTCAGCACACCGGGTCATCAGATGCGCCGCTGCCAGATATTCCTGAAAGGTGCGGTGCGCGAAGTGAAAGACATCTTTTTCGCCATCCTGCCCTGGACACACCAACACACCAGCATTTTCGCTCAGATAGGGAATGAGTTCGGCGGCGATGCTGCGCCCCAGTGGTTTAAGATGTTTATACAGCACGCTTTCATCAATTTCGGGGGTTCCGGGCTGTTCACCGTACTGCTCATGCACCTCATACGCCAGCGCTGCCAGCCGAGCGTATAAATCGTCCAGTGATTTATCCCCCAGAATCTCGATCAATGAGGGCGCACCCGGTTTGCTCTGGGTCCAGCGATCCAGCAGCAGCAGAATGCTCTCACGATAGAGTGCGCCGCGACGTGTGGGCAAACCTTCGCTGTCCCCTCTCAGGTAAATGGTCGCCATCAGCGTGACGAACAGCGGACGATCTTTCAGTTCGTCGTCAATCTGCCTTAGCTGTTGGTTGAGTGCCTGCGCTTTTTCTCTGGCAGCATCCTCATCTAATCCGGCTGTCTGGTACAGGCGGCTTGCCAGTACAGTGCGGTGGTCGTCCTCAAATTCGGTGATCGTCACCGCCTGAAAACCCGGCAGTGTCCAGCCTTCATAGGCATACGGGCGGCTGGCGACGATGATGCGGCTGGTGGCATAGCGCGTATTGAGGCTCTGCGCCAGGCTGATGAGCTGCTGCTGGCGTTGTTTGAGTTTGCCTTCGGGATAAGGCACTTCGTCCAGTCCATCCAGAATGAGTACCGCGTGACCGTGTTCCAGGTCATAACGCAGATCCTCGGCGTAAGCCGCTAACGCCTCACCCAACACCTCATGCTCGATGTATGCCCACAGGTGATCGGCGGTGGCGGGCGTTTTCACATCCGCCGGGAAATGTTTGGACACCACCAACCGCCGCAGTTCGATATAAACCGGTGTCAGCGCCCCATGCGGCCAGTTGTCTAACGCCGCGATACTGGCTTCCCGCCTCCAGTCGTCCATGCCCGATCCTGCCAGACACAGCGCGAGAAACTTTACAAACGTGCTTTTACCGCTGCCCGGTGCGCCCAGAATCACGAGACGGTCACGCGCAGCAGCAAGGTGGTTGAGGTGCAGGTTGATGAGATTGCGCTTTGCGCCGTTGTTCCAGGGATTTTGCCAGCTATATTTTTCATCCGGCTTTTTATCCGGGTTTTTCTGACGGTAATCCGCAATGCGGGCATCGATCCCACCAATCAAGGTTTCAAACGGCGCGGTTTCATAGCCCAGATCAGTGGGCTTACGACGCGGTTCGTCCGGCTTCTTGACATCATCGTCAAAACCAAATAAGCCGCGTTCCTGCTGCTGCCCCTCACTGATCCACCAGTCCACCACCTGCCAGTTTTGTACTTCGATGCTGAGACTCAAGCCCGTCGGCGAATCGACATACACACGCTCTAATTCAACCCCCTGTGCATTGTCAGGGTTAATCTGAGCCAGATTTAGCGTTCCGATACGTTCCGCCAGCCGCGTGAGATAGGTCTGGTGCAGCACATAGTTGGGGTTGCTGCGGTCGCGCTGCTGGCGGCGGTCATGGCGCGTTACCCGCAAGCCCTGCAATTCCAGGTCGCGCAGCAGGCGCTGGATCTGGTCACTCCACTTCGTCACATCCGTAAAGTCTTCGATATGCTGCTTGTCAGCCAGCCCTAAATCACGGATGGCAGCATCATAATCCGTGATGCGCTCCAAAATGACCGGGAAAATCGGCTTGCCCAGTTCACGCGCCTTGCGGACTTCATAGCGCACAGGTTCAGATTGACAGGCAGCCGGGGTGATGTTGAGAATCACACCATCGCAGCGCTGTAAGCCCTGGTCAATGCGTGCCTGCCAGTCTGGGTCGCCGAGATGAATCTCGTCACGATCAAACCACAGTCGGTAATGGGCGTCCCGCAGCTTTTCCATCAGCGGGGCAACGGCAGAAGTTCCACGTTTATAAGAGATGAACAGTGTCGGCATTGAGCAAATCCATACAGGTTGTGTCCGGCATAAATAGGATAATCATACTCCATAAGGCTGGCTTTCGCCGTTATCGGATGCCGCAAATCAACCTCCAAAACCCCTCATGATGTTCTGACTTCCTCTCTCGCACAACGCCGCCGCGACGATTGTACGATGCGAGGGAACCCACCCTCAAGCACCGTCGGGCAGGTACGCTGGCACTACCTTGCAGGCAGTACCACCGAACCACCCGCCTATCCGCAGGCGGATTGCTTGACGGTTCCCCCTTCTGCATCGTCCCGCGTGATTGAGCGTTGTGCTCAGCGCGCTGGCGCATCCAGCGGCAGCAGAGGGAGTAATCTCATGTACGATTCAAGTATTCGCAAAAGCATTAAAGATCAGATTCGTCCGTTTCCGCGTGTTGCGACCTATCCGACAGGGTGGGCAGGCAATCGTACTTTTGCCGAGATTATGGACGACTGCACCCCGCTGGCCGCGACGCTGATCCGCAAGCACGGCATCGCGTTTCAGGATTTCCCGGACGCGCTTCAGCGCGGCTTTATGGTCGTCTGGGAGCGGCTGGCAAAGGATACGCAGATGTTCGCTCATGCGGATAAGTACGCTGTCGCACGGATTGTGGAAGCGAACTGCGGCACAAACTACTGGCGGCGGCATGATCGCCATCTTAGTCTGGACGCGCTGGAAGGCACAATCACCGAAGACCATCCCGACGAGTGGATGATTACGGGGTTTGAAGCCAACCGCAGCGAGGTCTGGGCAGCCTGGGCGACCGCTGCGGATATGCGGATGGACATCGAACGCATCTTTGCACGTCTGGTCGCCAAATACGAAGCGCAGCCAGAACCGCATCGTTTCCGCTACCTGGTCGCGCTGTACTATGTGACCACGCAGGTCAAGCTGGAAGATGCGGCACTCATCGCTGGAATCAACCACCATTACCTGCTGGACGACTACGCCAGTATCGTTCGCAAGGATGTACAGCAGGCATTCGGTGAACTGTACCGTCCGGGATTGCGCTGGATTGACAAGTTCAAGCGTGGACATCAGACACCGGCGCTGCTGGTGCTGGAGAAGTATCAGCGCAACCCACGTATGATTTACGCCATCCGTTCGCTGCTGGAGGAACAGCACCCGACTGAGGCACGGCTCAATTGTCCGTGGCCCAACAACAATCAGTATCGAGCGAAAGCGCACAAAGCGCTGATGCAAGCCTACGGCTGTTCGGCGTGAAACGGACAGCCGTTTTTGTTTCTGGCTGGTGAGCAATCGCCAGCCATATATTTTTTGCGAGCGTAATTCTGAATGTCGCTCACGAGGGAAACACAGTACACTATAAGTACCTTGCTTAAAGTGGTAAATCACTCAATACAGTACAAGTCTATGACCGAACCTGACAGAATCACCCTTGCTCGTCTTGAAGCGCATCTATGGGAAGCAGCCAATATTCTGCGAGGACCGGTGGATGCTTCAGACTTCAAAAGCTATATCTTTCCGCTGCTGTTCTTCAAGCGCCTCTCGGATGTGTATGATGAGGAGTTAGAAGCGACTGTTGATGAGTATGGGGTCGATTTTCCTGAAAATCATCGCTTTCAGGTCCCCTATGGAAGTCATTGGAATGAGATTCGCGCAGTCACGCAGAATGTAGGGCTGGCGCTGCAAAACGCTTTTCGTGAGATTGAAAAAGCGAACCAGTCCACGCTCTACAATATCTTCGGGGATGCCCAGTGGAGCAACAAAGATCGGTTATCCGATGAGCTGCTTCTGAATCTGATTGAGCATTTCTCTCAGCTTCGGTTATCAAACAGCGCAGTTGAGCCAGACATCCTGGGGCAAGCCTATGAGTATCTCATCAAGAAATTCGCCGACGCAACCAATAAGAAAGCAGGCGAATTTTACACACCGCGCAGCATCGTCAAATTGATGATGGATATTCTGGACCCCAGGCAAGGTGAATCCGTCTACGATCCAGCCTGCGGGACGGGCGGGATGCTGCTGGAGGCACTCAATCATGTCCGGCGATCAGGTGGACGGGTCGAGATGCTGTTGGGCAAGCTCTACGGTCAGGAAAAGAACCTGACCACCTCCAGTATCGCCAGAATCAACCTATTTCTGCATGGTGTGGAAGATTTTCACATCGTTAGAGGCGATACCCTGCGGCAGCCAGCATTCCATACACATGATCGCCTTCAACAGTTTGATGTCGTTATTGCTAATCCGCCGTTTTCCCTCGAAAAATGGGGGTTGGAAGTTTGGGAGACTGATCCATATAAACGGGGTTTTGCGGGGTTGCCATCCGACAAAAGCGGAGACTTTGCCTGGGTACAGCATATGCTGGCATCCATGAAACCCGATACAGGCAGAATGGCGGTGGTGCTGCCGCATAGTGTGTTGTTCCGAATGGGTGCTGAGGGAACAATTCGCCAGAAAATACTGGAAATGGATGTGTTGGAAGCCGTCATCGGATTAGGTCCAAATTTATTCTATGGCACTGGGTTAGCAGCCTGCATCCTCGTTTTCAAAGCGCGAAAAACACCAGAGAAACATCGTAAAGTGCTGATGATCGACGCATCTACACTTTACCTGCGCGGACGCAACCAGAATACGCTTGAGCCAGAACACGTCGAGCGAATCCTCGGTTGGTAGCTGGATTTTGCCGATGTCGAAGGTCATGCGCGTGTGGTGACGCTGGATGAAATCGCCCAAAATGACTGGAACTTGAACATCCCGCGTTATGTGGAACCGATTATCGAGGAAGAAACGATCAGCGTGGAGCAGGCGTTAGTGAATTTGCAGCACTCGCTGGAAGCCGCTTATCAGGCAGAAGATCGCCTGAGCGGGCTGCTCCGTGACGCTGGTTTGATGGAGTAATCAATGCTATGACTGTGAAACCCATCACCCAATCTGAACTTGAATCCTATCTCTGGGGCGCGGCGACGCTGCTGCGTGGCTATATTGACGCGGGCGATTACAAGCAGTTCATCTTCCCGTTGATGTTCTTCAAACGCCTCTGTGATGTGTATGACGAAGAACGTGCGCTGTCGGTTGAGGAGCTTGGCGACGATTTTCCTGAATATCACCGTTTCACCGTGCCGCCGGAAGCCCATTGGAATGTGGTGCGCGAGGTGACAACCAATGTCGGCATGGCGATTCAGGCGGCGATGCGTGAGATTGAGAAAGCCAATCCGGTGCTGGATGGCATCTTTGGTGATGCGCCGTGGACGAACAAAGACCGCCTTTCGGACGCGACACTCATTGACCTGATTGAACACTTCTCCACGCAGACCCTCAGCAGGGAGCGTGTGAATAAAGACCTGCTCGGACAGGCATACGAGTATCTCATCAAGAAATTTGCCGACGACAGTGGACACACCGCCGCCGAATTCTACACCAACCGCACCGTCGTTCATCTGATGACTGCCCTGCTCGAACCCCGCGAAGGTGAGAGCGTCTATGACCCTACCTGCGGCAGCGGGGGAATGCTCTTGAGTGCCGCCGAGGAACTGAAGCGGCGCGGACAGGACACGCGCACCCTGAAAATGTCCGGGCAGGAAATCAACCTGATGACCAGCGCCATCGCCCGGATGAACCTGTTCATGCACGGCTTTGAAGACTTCAGAATTGTGCGCGGCGATACGCTCGCTAATCCGTATTTCCGGCAGGGCAGCCGACTCCAGCAGTTTGATGTGATCGTCGCTAATCCACCCTACTCGATTAACAGTTGGAACCGAGCCGCGTTCGAGAAAGACCCTTACGGACGCAACCTGTATGGCACGCCGCCGCAGGGACGCGCCGATTACGCCTTCTGGCAGCATATCATCGCCAGCCTGAAACCGGACACCGGACGCTGCGCGATTCTGTATCTGCATGGCGTGTTGTTCCGCAACGAGGAACGCCACATGCGCGAGAAACTGGTGCAGGCGGACGTGATCGAAGCTGTGATCGGTCTGGGACCGAACCTGTTTTACAACTCACCGATGGAAGCGTGTGTTGTCGTCTGCCGGATGCACAAACCAACCGACAAGCGCGGCAAAATCCTGCTGATTAATGCGCTTAACGAAGTCACCCGCGAACGGGCATTCAGCTATCTAACCGATTCACACCTTGACCGCATCGCCAGCGTCTATCATGCCTTTGAGGATGTCGAGGGTTTCGCCCGCGTGGTGACGAATGACGAGGTGCTGCGCCACGACGCGAACCTCAATATCCCGCTTTACATCCGTCAGCAGAACGGCACGAACGGAACTGAACAATCGCTGCCGCAGGTCATTGCGGACTGGCAGCAAAGTTCACAGGAACTCAGAACCTCGATGGATGCCCTGTTTGAGACGTTAAGCGATGTACAATAGAGAAAAACGGAGGTACAGCCATGCTAAATCTACAGGAAGTGAAAGAAGCCGTTGACCACTTTTCGCCTGAAGAACTGCGCGAACTGCGCGAACATCTGGAAAAACGCGCCGTCGAAATCCTGAGCAATCCCCTGTCACCGGACGAACGAATCCGTCTTTTGGATGAAGCGGCTAAAGCCATCCGTGAAGGCTTCACCGATGAAGAATGGGAAGCAGTTGAGCAGGCGATGAACGAGGAATACATTGAGCCGGTTGATGACGATGGGTTTCCCGTGCTGTGATTTACATTCTCGATACCAACGCCATTTCAGATTATATCAAGCAGTTCGAACCGACAACGACCCGCATCAAACAGGCAATCCGTGATGGACAGATTCTGTATCTGTGCAAGCCCGTTGAATACGAAGTGCTGCGCGGCTTGATGAAAGCCAATGCCGAGCGGCAGCGACAGATATTTGAGACAGGCTTCGCGCCGCAGCTCACCCTGCTGCCCCTGACCGATGCAGACTGGCGGCAGGCGGCGCAGTTCTGGGCACAGGCACGCAGCGCCGGTAAACAGCTTTCCGACGTGGACTTACTGCTGGCGGCGCTGGCGTTCCGCCTGAATGCCGTAATCGTGACCAATGACGATGACTTTGACGCGCTGCCCGTGCGGCGCGAAAACTGGAGACAAGCACCGACGGATGACGATGAATCGTAACGACACTTATTCCACCGTTCGCTTTGGTGATGTGGCATGTACAGTACGAAACGTTGTTGACCCTGAAACAAGTGGGTTAGATCGTTACATTGCTGGCGAACACATGACGACAGATGATTTGCGGCTTCGTAGCTGGGGAACGATTGGTGACGGCTATTTAGGGCCGGCGTTTCACATGAAGTTTGAAGCTGGACAGATTTTGTATGGTTCGCGCCGTACCTATCTGCGAAAAGTGGCATTAGCGGACTTTGATGGTATCTGTGCGAACACAACGTTTGTAATTGAGGCGATTCCTGATCGCATTCTGCCTGAACTGCTGCCCTTCATCATGCAAACTGAGTCCTTTACGCAGTGTAGTGACCCCCAGAGATTGGACAGGATGCTAAATGCAGTATCATAGTCCAAGAGAGGAAAGGTCACATGAGCAAGCGACGGAAGTTCAGTCCAG
>SZPD01000183.1 GCA_030263515.1 Anaerolineae bacterium CFX9
CAGGTCCTATAAAAATTTACGTTTTCCACAGCCGAATCGGTGCATGGTCTGCTATGGAACTGGAAGATCGGGGTACTTTATAATGAATGCTCTGCAATCTGTGATGCTGTAAAGGCCTGGTCATGTATTCGCTCCGCCGCCTGCTGCCATACCTTCGCAAATACCGCTGGTATATGCTGATCGTCATCATCGCATCGGGCGGCATTACCGCGATGAATCTGATCAATCCGTGGCTGGTGCGCGAGCTGGTGCAGATCATTCGGGTCGAGTCGGCGGAGACGGCTGTTCAGCGCGTGATCACGCTGGGGATCATCCTGCTGGTCGTTTTCGTTCTGCGCGCAGTTTTCCGCTTTCTCTATTCCTACCTGGCGCATGTCATGGCCTACAGTTTTGTGGATGATCTGCGCGTTCATGTGTACGGTCACTTGCAGCGGCTCTCGGCGCGTTTTTTTGCCGACCGGCAGACGGGTGAAATCCTGAAGCGGGTGATCAACGACACGCGCGATATTGAGCCGCTGATCGCGCATTACATCCCGGATATGCTGGTTAACCTCCTGCTGCTGATCGGCGTCGGGCTGATCCTGCTCAGCCTGAACCCGACTCTGGCACTGCTCACGCTGCTGCCGATGCCGGCGCTGCTGCTGAGCAACGGCCTGCTGGGCAAGCGGATGCGCGCCGAGATGAAGGATGCTTCCGGCAAGCTCGGCCATCTCACCGGCGTGGTGCAGGATAACCTCGTCGGCATCAAGGAAATTCAGCTTTTCACGCAGGAAGAGCGGGAACACAAGCGGGTCAACATTTTCTCGCGTGAGGCGACGAGCAAGCTGCTTTTCGGCCTGAAGATGCACGCGATCCTGTCGCCTTCGATCGAGCTGATCACCGCGCTCGGTCTGGTGATCGTCGTCATCTTCGGCGGGCTGGAAGCGCTCAACGGCACGATGGCGGTTGAGGACCTGGTTGCATTCGTGCTCTATCTGAACATTTTCTACCAGCCGATCACGCTGATGGCTCAGATGAACGAGATGCTCCACACGGCGATCACCGGGGCTGATCATGTCGTTGAGGTGCTGGATATCAGGCCGGATGTCGATGATGCGCCAGATGCGGTGGATCCCGGTGTGCTGCGCGGCGAAATCGCCTTCAACAGCGTTTCGTTTGAGTACAACGAGCATGTGCCGACGCTGCATGATATCTCATTCACGGTGCAGCCGGGGCAGATGCTGGCCCTGGTCGGGATGACCGGCGCGGGCAAGACGACGATCGCCAGCCTGCTGCCACGCTTCTACGATGTCGCCTCTGGCAGCATCACCATCGACGGGATGGATGTGCGCCGGATGACGGTTCGCGGTCTGCGCCAGAATATCAGCATGGTGATGCAGGATGTTTTTCTGTTCAACGGCACGATCGCCGAGAACATCCGCTACAGCAATCTTGATGCCAGCGACGACGACCTCATCGCCGCCGCCAAAGCGGCCCGCGCCCACGATTTCATCCAGATGATGCCCGACGGCTATGAGACACGCATCGGCGAGCGCGGCGTCAGGCTGTCTGGCGGGCAAAAGCAGCGCCTGGCGATTGCCCGCGCCGTCCTCAAGAACGCGCCGATCCTGATCCTTGATGAAGCGACTTCTGCGGTAGACAGCGAGACGGAAGCCGAGATTCAGGATGCGCTCTTTGACCTGATGAAGGGACGGACCTCGATCGTGATCGCGCACCGCCTGTCCACCATTCAGAACGCCGATCAAATCATCGTGCTGGATGCCGGACGGATCGTTGAGCAGGGGCGGCATCAGGACCTGATCTTTGGCAACGGACGCTATCAGCGGCTGCACGAAGCCTATGCGCGCCTGAACTAGCCCGCCGCAGCCGGCGTTTACCCGACGCCCTGCGCTTCGCCCTCGCTCCCGGAATACAAAAATGATAGAGTCAGCGCATGGCGAACCTGACAGATCTTTACGACATCCACGACTTCATCGATACCTTTGCGCTCGGTCATTATGCCCGCGTGCTGGAAGCGCAGGACCGCCGCACCCGGACGAATGTGGCGTTCAAGGTGCTGCGCCCTGAACACGTCATCCGTGCTGAAGAACCGCGCTGGGAATTCCGCGCTTTCCCCGCGGAGGCTGATCTGCTGCTGCGAATGGCAGCCAGCCCTCACGTCGTCCAGTTGATCGACTGTGGCTATGTCTCATCCGAGTCCGAAGCGCCGCACGCAGGCGAGATCGAATCGTTCGGTCGGGATGTGGCGGCCTTTACGGCGGGGGTGATCCGCTTCTCTGCGCGGGGCTGGCGACCATACCTGGCGCTGGAACTGCTGCCGCGCCAGCACAATCTGTTTTACCTGATGCGCCCGGATCGGGCAGGGCTGCGTCTGCGTTTGCCGACGGAAGAAGGGCTTGCGCTGGCGCTCCAGTTCGGCGAGATGCTCAAAATGGCGCACCGGGCAGGCATCGTCTACCTCGATCACAAGCTCGAACATGTCTACTGGGATGGCGTGCATCTCAAGGTGATCGATTTCAACAGCTCGCGCCTGATGGATGCCAACCCCGATAATCCCGCAGTTACCGAGCGCACGGACGTGCATAACCTGTGCGTCGGCATCCTGTATTCGATCTTCACCGGCCTCTCGCCACAGAAAGCGACACTGCGCCCGCAGCCCGGCGGGCTGAGTGAAGTCGAGACGCGCTATCAGGATGTGACGACGCTTGATTTCGGGATTGAGCCGACGCTGAGTGACCCGCTGCAAGAGCTGCTTCAGCGCGGAGCGTCTCAGATGATCGACACTGCGGAACAGTTCGTGCGCGGGCTTCAGGAAGTGTCCAGCAAACACGGCTGGGATTTTCCGGCGCTCTATACCAGCCCGGCAAGCCGTGATGCCCGCTCGCAGCTTCGCGCCGGTCTCGCACGGCTGCGCGCTGGCGAGGCGCAGATCCGTGAGGCGCGCGATCTGTTCCGCGATGCGGCTGTTCAGGATGGGATCAGCCCGGAGATGGAAGCTGAGCTTCGGCGGCTGGTGAAAGCCGTCAACGAGCTGCTCAGCCATCGTGTCATTCCGTAAAAGATGGCGCGGCTTTCACGTTCAGAACTTCACTGCCCTGCGATTTCCTGCGCCAGCTCCTGCGCCAGCCCGATCAGCAGTCCTTCAGGACCGCGGATATAGCAAAGCCGGTACGAGTTTTCGTACTGAACCACTTCACCGACGAGCTGCGCGCCATGCCTGTGAAGCCGGGCGAGCGTATCGTCGATGTCTTCCACAGTGAACATGACGCGCAGATATCCGAGCGCGTTCACCGGGGCTGTTCGATGATCGGCGATGACAGGCGGGGTGAGAAAGCGCGAAAGCTCAAGGCGGCTGTGTCCGTCGGGGGTGGCCATCATGGCGATCTCGACGCGCTGTGCGCCCAGCCCGGTGACGCGCCCAGCCCATTCCCCTTCGATCATGCCTCGCCCGATGAGGGTCAGCCCAAGTTCAGAGAAAAAAGCAATGGTTTCATCGAGCGACTCTACCACGATGCCGACGTTGTCCATCCGCCTGAGGTTAGGTTTTTCTGAATTCATCTCGCTGCCCCTGTCTGGAATAAAACTTCTGTTATTCATGCCGGATGGACTGATCGTCAGTTAACCCTCCAATGCTTTCCCGAAACACACCGTCAGCGGATCGTCCGCCCACAGACCGTAGGGCGCAATGCGCGCATAACCCGCCGACTCATAGAGCCGGACAGCGGCTGCCTGCGGCGTGCCGGTTTCGAGGATGATGCGCTTATAGCCAAAAGCCCGTGCCTGCTGTTCGAGCGCTGCCAGCAGCGCCCGCGCCACCCCTGTCCGCCGCGCATGTTCGCGCACATACATCCGCTTGATCTCGACGGTGTCGGCGTCCTCTGTCGGGCGGAGCGCGCCGCTTCCCACCGGCACGCCATCTCGCCACGCGATGAGAAAGACCGCTCGCGGTCCCAGGGCATCCTCAGGAGAGAACCCACCGCTGCCATCCGGATCATTGTAGATACGCGAAATCTCGGCGGAAAGCTCGGCGATCAGCCTGTGCGCCGCTTCACTGCGGGGATCTTCAGCCGTGATCGTAAGTGTCATCACAGCACCTCGGCAGGGTCAACATCCACATGCCAGCCTTTCGGGATAACCATGCCCGCCAGCGCTGCGATCGGGTCTGGTCCTCGCAGCAGCAGATGCCAGCGGAACTCGTCGTTCTCGCGGGTGAAGAAGCAGGGCGCAGGCCCGATGATTTCTGTCCCGCTCATATTGAGCGCTTTGATCCGGTGCGCCAGCGCCTGCGCCGCGCGATCGGCTTCGGCGCGTGCCTGTCGTTCGGTGGGAAAGCGAAAGACGAAGCGGATCATCCGGCGGAAAGGCGGATAGCCGAGATCGCGGCGGTAGGCCAGTTCCCGCTGATAGAACCCTGCATAGTCGTGCTGCGCCGCCGCCTGAATCGCGTAGTGCCCCGGCTGATATGTTTGCAGGATGACCTCGCCGCCGAGCAGCCCGCGCCCGGCGCGTCCTGCTACCTGCGTCAGCAGTTGAAACGTGCGCTCTCCAGCGCGGAAATCGGGCAGCGCCAGACCGGTATCTGCGCTGACTACGCCGACCAGCGTCACCAGCGGCAGATCCAGCCCTTTGGCGACCATCTGCGTGCCCACCATGATATCGGCTTTGCGGCTGACGAACTGATCGAGAATTGCCTCGTGCGCCTGATGCGTTCCGGCGGAGTCTGCATCCCAGCGAACAACGCGCGCCTTCGGAAACATGTCATAGATCGCGTTTTCGACCTGCTGCGTGCCAGCGCCGAAATATTTGATCCGCTTCGATCGGCATGACGGGCAGACAGTCGGCTCTGCCATCGTATAATCGCAGCGGTGACAGCGCAGATCGCCCTCGCGATGATAGGTCAGCGGCGTGCTGCAGCGCGGGCAGGCGGCGACGTAGCCGCAGTCCCGGCAGAAGACGTAAGTGGCTTGTCCCCGCCGGTTGAGGAACAGGATCGCCTGCTCTTTGCGGTTGAGCGTTTCGTGCAGGGCTTCCTGCAGGGCGCGGCTGAAGATGCTGGTATTACCGCGCTTCAGCTCGGCCCGCATATCGACGATGCGCACGGGCGGCAGATCGATCGTCAGCGCGTCGTCGGCATCGGCAGGTATGTAACGCGGCTGAATGCCCTGTCGTTCTGCTAGCTCACGGATGTGATCCTTGTGCCCGACGATCCGATTGGGCAGCACCAGCAGATGGATCTCGCCGCGTTCAGCGCGATAAACCGTCTCGATATCTGGCGTGGCGCTGCCGAGGATCAGCACGCCGCCATGCTGACGGGCGATCTGCTCGGCGAGTGTGCGCGCATGATATGACGGAATGGGCGAGGACTGCTTGTAGCTGGAGTCATGCTCTTCGTCGAGGATGATCAGCCCGACCTGCTCAAAAGGGGTGAACAGGGCAGAACGCGCGCCGACGGCGACCTGGATCAATCCTTCACGGGCACGCCGCCAGTTGTCGTAGCGTTCGCCATCGCTGATCCGGCTGTGGACGATGCCGACGCGCCCCGGAAAGCGGGCCGCCACGCGCCGGACGGTCTGCGGTGTGAGCGCGATCTCCGGCACGAGAAAAATCGCGCTGCGCCCCAGCGCCAGCGTCAGCTCGATAGCGCGCAGGTAGATCTCCGTTTTGCCGCTTCCCGTAACGCCGTGCAGCAGGAATGGGCGCGTCTCTTTCATGCCGCTGCCCGCCGTCAGGATCGCGCTGCGCAGGGTTTCCCAGACATCGGCCTGTTCTGGCGTCAGCTTGGGCGGCGTGACCGCCACAAATTCGCGCCCGGCAAGCGAGTCGCGGAATTTTTCGGCTTCGCCCAGCCGGATCAGACCGGCATCTGCCAGGCGCTTGAGGTCGGTCATCGTCGCGCCGGTCTGCGCATAGACCCAGCTCACTTCTACTGCGTCAGCTTCGCGCGCCAGCATCCGCAGAATGCGCAGCGGCTTTTCGAGTTTGCGCAGTTTGAGCAGGCGCGCCGGGACGGTATCCGGGGGCTGCGTCAGGACGAGCGTTTCACCCTCAATCGCTGCCCAGCCGTCCTCGACCAGCTTGTCTGCATGAGTCTGCGCTGCGCCGGTGGATCTGAGCAGCGCCTTCAGATCGGCGTGGTGCTCCACCTGCGCCGCCAGCGCCTCCAGCAGGTCAGCCGGTTTCGACGGCCGCTCCAGCGCCAGCGCCGCCGTCTCGACCTGATCGGGGGAAATCGCCAGCATCGCCGTCTGGATCATCTTCGGTTTGGCGCGAGGCGGCGTGAGCATCGACTCTTTTTCGACCACGCCCACGCGCGCCAGTGTATCGACCGCGCCGCGCCAGTCCTTGCCTGCCAGCGCCTGATTGAGCTGCGCCCCGCGCAGCGCGCCGCGCCGCTCCAGCACGGCCACCAGTTCGCGCTCGACATCAGTCGTGATCAGCGACTCGTCCGGTTCGTCCGCCAGCCTCACCAGCACGTCGCGCTGACCGGTCAGGTTGGGGGGCAGCCACAGCCACAGGCACACGCCGATCGGAGCCAGCGTCGTCTCTGCCAGCCAGCGCGCCAGCGCGATCTGTCTTTCGTTCAGCGCGGGCTGAGGATCGAGCCGCGTCAGGATCGGCTTGGTGGCGACATCAGGCGGCGTCTGGTGAAGGCGCAGCACGATGCCATGCTGTTTGGCAGTTCCGAACGGCACGGTCACCAGATGCCCCACCGCGATCTGGTCTTCGAGTTCGGGCGGAACGTGATAATCGAACGTTCCACCGACGGGCGCATTGACGGCAATTTCAGCATACATGTATACTATTTTAGCACAAATGTGCAGGAATTTTGAAGGGAAAAATACGATGGACTCAGCGGAACGCAAGCGAAGAATTGCCGAGTTTGATCATATCCTGCATGCAGCGCTGGCGTCCGCGAGACCCGGCACATCGCTGATGAACAAATCGATGTTTGGCGGCGCAGGCTGGTATGCGGATGGCGTCTTTTTTGCAGCGTGGTTTGGGGAATCGCTGGCGCTCAAGCTGCCGGAAGCTCAGCGCCAGGCGCTGATCGCGCAGGGCTGGGGGACGAACTGGAGCCGGGAATATATCGAAGTGCCGCCGCCGATCCTTGACGAACCGGCGCTGCTCGGCGAATATCTGCTGGATGCGATCGCCTATGCCAGTGCGCCCAAGCGCTCAAAGACACGGAGTAAACTTCAGCGATGAGCCTCACGCCCGATCAGGCTGCCCTGGGAAGAAGTCATGCCGGTCTGCGCCTGATCGCGCAGCTTCGGATATTCAACCAGGCAGATTTCGCCCGTCTGCGCCAGTTCATCAGCGAAGGCTACCATGCCGATGTGCTGGCTGAGCAGCGCGTCAGCGAACGGCTGGCGACGCTGCGGCTGATGCGGGCTGAACAAGGGCGTCTGCGTGTGCATCAGGCAGTAGCGGTCGATCCGCATCATGTGGTCGTGATCGCGCAGACTGAAAGGGGGGCTTTTCATCTGCTCGATCTGATGGTCGAGGAAGATTATCCGCACCGGATCACCGCGTTCCACAGCGCGCCGCTGCCGGTGGAGGAATGAGTTTCTGCGCTGGTTGTCGTCTCGTGGAGCGGCCCAGCGGAGCCGCGCTGCCAAAACACCCCCTACACCCAACTCGCCGGCGCGCCTATAATCCGCCGTTATGAAACGCTATCTTCCACTGCTTCTGATCTGCACAGCCGCGCTGATCGTGCGCCTGGGTTTGCTGACGATCGTCGATTTCCCCGGCGTTGCCGACCCGAATCACTATTTCAATATGGCGGTTCGGGTTGTTGAGGGGCATGGGCTGACGATCGATTACATCTGGCAGTACAACGTGCCGCCCGATGATATCGTCCATCCTGAAGAACACTGGATGCCGCTGACCGCGCTGATCGCCGCCGTGCCGATGAGCCTGTTCGGGATCAGCGTGCGCGCCGCTGTGCTGCCGTCGATTGCGGCGGCCGTTTTGCTGCCGGCGCTGGTCTATCTCGCAGCGCGGCAGTGGAAGCTCTCTCATGCGGCGGCGCTTATGTCGGCGGCGGGCGCGGCATTTCTGCCGGAGTTCATGCTCAATTCACTGCGCACCGATACCACCATCTTCGCTGCCGTGTTCGTCACTGGCGCGCTGGCTGCCTTCCATCATGGTCTGAAGCATGGATCTGCGTGGGCATATGGGCTGTGCGGCGTGCTGACCGGGCTGGCTTACCTGACGCGCACGGATGGCGCGCTGATCCTGCCGCTCATCCCCGCGGTCATCATCGTCATGGCACTGGTTCGCCGCCGCGCAGATACTGCTTTTCGCCCGCGCTGGTCACCCCTGGTAGTGGTCGGCTTTGTCCTGGCTGCTGCGCCTTACTGGGTTTACAACCTGAACGCAACCGGCATGATCGGCTCGCCGGAAACCTCAGACATGTTCTTTTTTACCGATCATAACGATCACTATGCCTATGGGCGGACGTTTACGCTGCAAACCATGCTGGAAGCGCAGACGTTCGGTCAGATTCTCGGCAAGCGCATCTTCGAGTTCGCGGCTGGCATCCGTATG
>SZPD01000184.1 GCA_030263515.1 Anaerolineae bacterium CFX9
TAACCGGCGATTCGTAACGCGATGCGAGCATCGCTCCACCCAAAATCACCTTGTCCATGGGCAAAAGCGGCAGGTCGGGCACATCACCCGGCGCTGCCGCTTTTGCTGCCGGTACTGATGGCTGTTTTGCTGACGGCTTGCGGCGGTCTCAGCGGCGAGCCGCGCATCGTCGCCACGATACCCCCACCGCCGACAGCCGCACCCGTCAGCCTGCCTGCCACGATTCAGCCCAATATCGCCGCGGGTGAACGCATCTATGTCGAACGATGCGCTGGCTGTCACGGCCTGGGCGGCGCGGGCGACGGCGAATTGGTCGTCAGCGGGCAGGTGGGCGCGCCAGTTTCCTTTGTGGATGCTGCTGTCGTGCGCGAACGCACACCGCTGGGCTGGTTTGAAGTGATCACCAATGGACGTTTGGAACGCCTGATGCCACCCTGGGGCGATGCACTCAGCGCACAGCAGCGCTGGGACGTGACGGCCTATATCTATACGCTGCACTATGAAGCCAGCAGAGAGAGTGGCATCGACGGGGCGGCGATCTGGGCGCAGCACTGTGCGGACTGCCACACAGCGCCATTTTCAGCCGAGACCTTGTTCGGGCGTTCCGAAGCGCAGCTTTTCCAGCGCGTAGCATCAGGGGCCGGCGATCAGTCCGCAGGCACAGACCCCATGCCCGCGTTCAGCGCCGCTCATGGTGGGGTGCTGAATGATGATGAGATTTACGCGGCACTGGCTCATCTGCGGCTGATGGCTTTCACCAGCGATGCAGCGCCAGACGCGGGCATCAGGACCGGTATGCTGAGCGGGCGCGTCAGCAATGGCACGGCAGGCGGCGAGATCCCCGCGGGTATACCAGTCGCGCTGTTCGTTTTTGATGAACAGTTTGCGCCTCAGCAGTACGAAGCCACCACCGATGAGACGGGCAGTTTCACGTTTGATGGGCTGCCTGTTCGGGCAGGCTATACCTACGCTGTTGGCGCGGTGTACCAGGATCGGCTGTTCTTCAGCGACTTCGTGCGCGGGGATACAGCCGAAGGCGGGCTTGAACTTCCTGTCAGCGTCTACGATCTGACTGATGATCCGGCTGTCCTGACCATCGTCGATATGCTCTACCAGCTCACGCCCGTCGAGGAGGGTTTGCAGGTCGTCCAGACCATCACCTATCACAACAGCACTGACCGCGCCTATTCCACTGACGAAGCGATCGCCGAAAATCTGTTTGCTTCAGTAACAGTGCCTTTGCCCCCTGATGCACAGGTGATTCAGGTCCCCGGTACGCGCGATCGTTATCGTCTGCTGACAGAACCCCGCATGCTGATCGATACTGTCCCTGCGCTGCCAGATACGGCGCATGCCGTGCAGGTCGCCTTCCTGCTGCCATACCGGGATGATCTGCATATTGCACAGCGCATGCCCTATGCTGTGGATGCGCTGGTGCGCGTCCAGATTCATCCGGCGACGCTGGCTGTCCGCAGCCAGCAGCTTTCACCCATGCAGACTTCCGCAGACGAAAATCCCGCGTCTGCATGGTATATGGGCATGATCGTGCTGCCTGCTGGAGAAATGCTGCGCTTCGACCTGGCGATGGCGGGCAGAGGCGGCAGTCTGGCCGAGCGCCTGCCGCTGATCGCGCTGGCATCGTCAGCCGGGCTGGCTGCGCTGGTGGCGGGGATTTATGTGGTACGCAGATATCTTCTCAGGACGCCGCCGATTGAAACGACACCGGAATCGGAAGAGCTGATCAGGCAGATTGCCGCGCTCGACGAAGCCCATGAACGCGGCGAGCTGGCATCCCCGGACTATCAGCGCACACGCGGGGAACTCAAGGCGCGGCTGATCAGGTTGTGGTCACGCAGACAGTAGAGGACTGCCGTTGAGGAGGCGAGCTGTCAGAACAATCCCGCCACATCCGGATGGGGAGTCCAGAGTGTGCCCTGGGTGGGTATCGCACTGCAAATTTTCCTCAGCTCAGAAATTTATCCTGTAAAGCCGTTACATTAGTGTAATTTTTCTCAAACTTGACTCGTTTTTCATATAATGCTAGCTTACTAAAGCGCATTACTAATGCGCTTTAGTCCAGATTAAGGCTTAGGAGAAAGACTGTTTTTTATGAACCGATCACGTCCCACCAGTAAACAGGTCGCTGAACGCGCGGGTGTTTCGCAAACGACGGTTTCGTTTGTCCTGAACAACGTCAGGGATGCCAACATCAGCGAAGAAACGCGCCAGCGGGTTCTGGAAGCGGCGCGTGAGCTGAATTACATGCCAAATGTTTCAGCACAGTCTCTGGCTCGTGGTCGCACAGATACCATCGCCCTCGTTCTCGTTCAGCCCCATCGCCAGGTTTATATCGACGAATATATTCCCCGTGTTCTGACCGGTATCACGGAAGTGACCCGAAAGGAAAATTTCCGAATCCTGCTTGAGCAGACTGATGACAGCGCTGAGGTGGGATCCTATCGCGATCTTGTGTACAGCCGGCATGCAGCAGGACTGATCATCAACTTCAGTATCACGTCACCCGGCGATATCGAGAACATCCTTGAGATCACCCGCAACGGCATGCATGTCGTCTCGCTGAAGTATCTGCATCCGGATATCCATTCTGTGGAGGTGGATAAGCTGCAGGGCGTTCAGACTCTGATTCAGCATCTGATCGATCTGGAGCATCAGCGTATTGCCTGCATCACCTACGACCATGAACTGCGAAACCCGCATGTGCATGAGCGAATGGAAGTTTTTAAGACCACGCTCGAACAAAACAACTTAAGGTTCGACCCGGCTCTGGTTCGTTATGGCGAATTTGAGCCGGACACCGGCTACGAGGCAATGATGTCGATTCTCGATCGATCGCCCCTGCCTGATGCCGTGTACTGCATGAATGACCTGATGGCTTTTGGCGCTATTCGCGCCCTTCAGGAGAAAGGATTGCGTATTCCCGAAGACATCGCAGTAGTGGGATTTGACGACGTGCGGCTCTCTGCCTACAGCTACCCATCCCTGACGACTGTTCATGAACCTGATGAAGAACATGGTCGGCTTGCCGCAGAGATGCTGTTGGCTTTGATCAACGGCAGTGAGGTCCCCCAGAAGCACGTCACGCTGGAGACTTCGCTCATCATCCGCGAGTCCTGTGGAGCAGCGCATAAAAAATAATTCAGTTCAGAAGGGGGTTTTCGTGGCAGCTATCAGCGTACCTGCTTCAAATCGCACACAGCCGAATTTCCTGTCACGGCTATCGAATAACCAGACGTTTCTCGGCTATTTCTTCATCCTGCCGAGTCTGATAGGTTTTACGCTTTTCTTTGCCGTACCCGCTGTCCGCAGTTTTTTCATCAGCTTTCAGCAGTGGAATCTTCTCACCGAACCCACGTATGTGGGACTGCAAAACTATCAGTCATTGTTTGCCGATGATCGCTTCTGGCGGGCGCTCGGCACGACCGTGGCCTACGTCATCCTCAACATTCCGCTGCAAACAGTGCTGGCGCTCGGTATTGCGCTGATTATGGATCGCATCTCGAACTCGCCGCTTCTGCGCGGGATTCTCATCCTGCCCTGGCTGATGCCAAACGTGATCGTGGCGATGCTGTTCGTCTGGCTGCTCGATCCGACGCTGGGGCTGATCAACATTTTCCTGCGCACTATCGGGGTAGGTCAGCAGGGATTCTTCGGCGATCCCAATCAGGCACTTGCAAGTGTAGCCGGCGTCAATATCTGGCGTCACATGGGCTACAACGCCATTCTGATCTTTGCTGGCCTCAAGACGATTCCCAAATCGCTCTATGAAGCCGCACGTGTGGATGGCGCTAACAGCTTCGTTCAGTTCATGCGCATCACGCTTCCCCTGCTGCGTCCGGTGACTGTATTTGTGCTGGTGACCTCAGTCATCGGTTCTTTCCAGATTTTTGACACGATCGCAGTGGCGACGGAAGGGGGGCCGGCAGGCGCAACCCGCACCATCATCGTCTACATCTACGAGCAGGTCTTCGAGCGGCGGATCAATATGGGCGTGGCGACGGCCGCCTCCGTCGTCCTGTTCCTCATTCTGATCACCATCACCATCGTCCAGATCCGCTTCTTCCGTGGCAACCAGTCCGATCTCGCGGAATACAGCTAAAAAAGGGGCGCACTCATGACCACAGTCCCAAAAACCGACGTGCTGGCCGCCGATATCGCTGAAGAAAAGCGTATCAGATGGGGATCGATCGTCCTGTGGTTCTGCATCGGGGTACTGATTTTTATCACCCTGTTCCCATTCTATTGGGTGCTGCGAACTGCCCTCACAGACCCGACGACGCTGTTTGCTCATGCCAGCGAGTTCCTGCCGCATAACCCGACGCTGTTCAACTTCCAGCGCGTGCTGGGCATGATCGATCCTGCCACGCTGGTCGGCTCGGCAGCATCGAATCTGTCAGCGGGGACGCTCAACTTTGGCATCTACCTGCGCAATTCGTTTCTGTTCTCGCTGGCGATCACGGTGGGGCAGTCGCTGTTCAGTTCAATGGCGGCTTATGCGTTCGCACGCTTCAGCTTCCGCTTTCGCGATCAGATTTTCTTTCTTTACCTGACCGGGCTGATGATCCCGTCGATCGTGTTGTTCATTCCCAACTACGTGCTGGTGCGCCAGCTGGGGTGGATCGGCACATTCCAGGGGATGATACTGCCCACCCTGCTGATGACACCCTTCGCGGTCTTCTTCATGCGCCAGTTCTTCCTGAGCCTGAACAAGGATCTTGAAGAAGCCGCCCTGCTGGATGGCTCGACGCATCTGGGCGTCTTCTGGCGCATTTCGCTGCCGCTGATGCGCGGCCCGCTGCTCACGCTCGGTCTGCTCACATTTATCGGCGCGTGGAATGAGTACCTGTGGCCGTTCCTGGTTGGGCGCGATGAAAATCTTCGTGTGCTCACGGTCGCGCTGAACATCTTCAAGTCACAGACGCCGCAGGGCGCGCCAGACTGGACGGGACTCATGGCAGGGACAGTCATCAGCATCGTGCCCACCATTCTGCTGTTCATTTTCTTCGGTCGCCGGGTCGTGGATTCGATCCAGTTCTCCGGCTTCAAATGATGGTGTTGAGCGAGGGGCGGTTTTGCCGTCACCCGTGAGCTTTACACAGCGCGGATCAATATTCACTTTTAGGAGCTGTCCAAATGAAACGCCGTTCCGCACTTCTTTTCGTCCTGGCTCTCGTCCTGCTGGTTGGCGTAACAAGCGTCAGCGCACAGGGCGGAGTCACCATCCGCTATGTTCTGTGGGATACGAATCAGCTTCCCGCCTACCGGCAGTGTGCTGATGCGTTCACCGCCGCCAATCCGGGCATCAACATTAACATCGAGCAGCTTGGCTGGGGGGATTACTGGACGGCCATCACGACCGGTTTTATCAGTGGTGATGCACCGGATGTCTTCACCAACCATCTGGCCAAGTATCCTGAATTCGTTGCGCTTGAACAACTGGTTGACCTCCAGCCGCTTGTCGAACGTGACAATGTGGCAACCGATATCTACTATCCGGGGCTTGCCGATCTGTGGACACGTGACGGCGCACGTTATGGCTTGCCGAAGGACTGGGACACTATCGCGGTCATCTACAACGCCGAGCTGTTTGAAGCGGCAGGGATCGATCCCGCCATCATGGATGAATGGACGTGGAATCTTGAGGATGGCGGCACGTTCATGCAGACGATTGCCCAACTCACCATTGATGCCAACGGCAACAACGGCTTAAGCCCGGATTTCGACCGCAGCAATGTTGTTCAGTATGGCTTTGTGCAGGATGGTATGGGCGGTGGCTACGGGCAGACGCAGTGGGGCGGCTTCGCCGTCAGCACGGGCTGGACTTACAACAATGGCGTGTGGGGAGATGAATACTATTACGATGACCCGCGCTTCATTCAGACCGTTCAGTGGTGGGCTGACCTGTCGAATGTATACGGCTTCGCTCCGTCATTCCAGCAGATCACATCGCTGGGATCTTCCTCGCTCTTCCAGACGGGCAATATCGCCATGACCATGAACGGCTCGTGGATGATCGGCACATTCCTCGCCAGCGGATTCGAAGTCGGCTTTGGGCGTCTGCCCGCCGGGCCCGAAGGCCGCCGCAGCATGTTTAACGGTCTCGCAGATTCGATCTGGGTTGGCACTCAGCACCTCGAAGAGTCATGGGAGTGGGTCAAGTTCCTTGCTTCGCTGGACTGCCAGAGCATCGTCGGTGAGTCGGGTGTGGTCTTCCCTGCCATCCCTGAAGCCGCGGCGATGGCCGTGGAGATGCGCGCGGAGAACGGCGTTGATGTGAGCGCCTTTATCGATCAGGCGAACGAGGAAAACGGCACATTCCTGTTCCCGATTGCCGATTACGCCGGTGAGATCACGACCATCATGAACGAAGCTATGGATGCGATCGCTCTCGGCACTGTTCAGGCAGCGGATGTATTGCCGGCGGCAAACGCCGAAATCAACGATCTGTTCTAGCGAGGCTTTTCCGCCGCATCACCAGAATCAATGTGCCGCCCCTTGATCAGTTGAGGGGCGGCACACCGTTATCATTACGACAGTCGAGCATGTGCGCGAGCTGATCCAGCGCACACGCGGGGAACTCAAGGCAGGTCACGCAGCGGGCAAAATCGAACAAGGCGATCTTGATAACAACAGCGAACTCGCTATCATCGTCGATGACGTGCATGCGCCGGCACAGCGGTTGAAATTCAGCGGCTCTATCATGAGTTGATCCGGCGTCTATACACTCAGGTTTTCCGCTGGCAGTACTCTCCAGCGCCGCAATCTTCACTGATGTGGCGGCGGCGCGATGAACAAAAGCGGCCAGTTCAGACCCATCGTTTTCAAGTGTGGTGATCAGTCACTCAGTCAGGAAAGGGACATCGACATTATGCCCAAGATCACGTTCATCGGGGCAGGCAGCACGGTTTTCGCCAAGAATCTGCTGGGGGACATCCTCAGTTTTCCCGAACTGGCAGGCTCGGAAATCTCATTGTTCGACATTGATGAAAACCGCCTCAGAACGTCCGAGGTCGTCGCCAATCGAGTGGCGCAGGTCGTCAATGCCAGCCCGAAGATCACCGCGACGACGGATCGGCGCGCCGCGCTGGACGGCGCTGATTACGCCATTGCCATGATTCAGGTCGGCGGTTACAAGCCGGCGACGGTGACAGACTTCGAAATCCCGAAGAAATATGGTCTGCGCCAGACGATCGCCGATACGCTGGGCATTGGCGGCATCATGCGCGGTCTGCGCACCATCCCGGTGCTGCTCGATATGTGCCGTGACATGGAAGAACTCTGCCCGGATGTCACCTTTTTGCAGTACGTCAACCCGATGGCCATGAACTGCTGGGCGATTAACCGCGCCAGCACGATCAAAACTGTGGGACTGTGTCACAGTGTGCAGCATACCGCCGGTCAACTGGCATACGATATCGGCGTGCCTTTTGAAGAACTCAATTACGTGGTGGCAGGCATCAATCATGTCGCCTTTTACCTGAAGCTGGAGCACAACGGCGAGGATGTGTATCCCCGTGTCCGCCGGGTGGTGGAGGAAGGGCGCATCCCGGATGACAACCGCGTGCGTTATGAAGTGTTCCGGCGTCTCGGCTATTTCGTCACCGAGTCCAGCGAGCATTTCAGCGAATATGTGCCGTGGTTCATCAAGCGCGATCGTCCGGATCTGATTGAAAAGTTCAACATTCCGCTTGACGAATACATCCGCCGCTGCGAAGTGCAGATCGCGGATTGGGAAAAGCAGCGTGCGGCGCTCGAAGGCGGCGCGCCGCTTGAAGTGCACCGCAGCATTGAATACGGCTCTGGCATCATTCACAGCCTGGAGACCGGAACGCCGCGCGTGATCTATGGCAATGTCTCCAACAACGGGCTGATCGACAATCTGCCGCAGGGGTGCTGTGTCGAAGTTCCTTGCCTGGTGGACAAGAACGGCGTCCAGCCGACCAAGATCGGGACGCTGCCACCGCAGCTCGCGGCGCTGATGCAAACCAATATCAACGTGCAGTCCCTGACCGTCGAAGCCGCGCTGACGGGCAAGCGGGAGTATATCTATCACGCCGCCATGATGGATCCGCACACAGCCGCTGAACTCTCGCTCGATCAGATCTGGAACCTGGTAGACGACCTGATCGAAGCGCATGGCGACTGGCTGCCTCAGTATCATTGATCCTGAGGGCGTGGGATATCTGACGAACATACCCGTTTTGCAGCAGGTGATAGACATTTTTACCGCCTGCGTGAAAACTGATCGAACATATAAAAACGTCGTTCCATAGGGAGCGGCGTTTTTATTGCGGGGCGCGCATCGAGCAATCAACCCTATAAGGTCGAAGAAAAGGCAGGACTGCATAGAAGTTTACTCCTACCGAACCCGGCGCGAACACCGTCCGCCTGTTTGTGGAGGGCGCTCAGCAGGACGTGAAAGCCAGCAGCGGCGCGCAGTGCTGAACCGCGAGCATGCCCATGATCGGCAGATGAGGGTGATGTCCTTAGCGGCATCCTCCAGGCTCACCTGATCCTATGGGTCATGATT
>SZPD01000185.1 GCA_030263515.1 Anaerolineae bacterium CFX9
TGCTGCCTACCATCCTTCAGCCGCGCCGGATGACCATCCTCGAATTTGCTGCCTTGTTTGCCGGGGCAGGGCTGCTGGTGCGCGTTCTTGTGCCGTATGCGCGCCAGCACTGGTCAGCCGAACAGCGGCAGGCTGCTGTGCGGATCGGATGGGGGCTGGCGCTGGCGCTGCCCTATTTCGTCACCTGGTTTTATTCCTACAGCTATCATTACCGGCTGTCGTTTGCCATCGTGCCCCTGCTCATCCTGCCGTCGGCGGCGATCATCGCTGCCTGGTCCGGCGTGCTTGCGGGTTGGCGGCGTGTCGTCTGGCGGATCGCGCTCGTTCTTCTGGCAGTGCCGGGAATCGTGTCTGCCGTGTATGACATCAATGCAGGGTGGGATTATCTGTGGACGGATGCGCTTCCGGATGATACATCCCGCTACCGCTCCGGCAACGCCGCGCTCATGAACGTGGTGGATGGGCTGGATCTCTGGAAGCAGGAACATCCCGGCGAAACCCTGCGGGTGACTGCGCCGCGCGTGGATCGACTGCCTTTCTTCTTCCCTGAAGATGAGATCAATGTTCGCGATACGTTCACCCGCCTGAGCGATCTGGAGGGCATGGCGTATCTCGTCTATGGAGCGCCGGAGAGCATGGGCGCGTATCAGCATATCAGTCCGTTTGAAAATCAGGTGATCAGCGCGCTGGGCAGGGGCGATGTCATGCGGCGCGCGTGGGGGATGGACGACGGCAACTTTCGCTACGATGTTTACGAACTGTTCCCCGAACGACGCTTCGAGCGCCCGCAGCCGAACGGGCCGGCTGATGCGGATGTTGTCTTTGGCGATTTTGCCCGCTACCTCGGATACGATATCGGCGGGCTGGAATTCTGGGAGGGCAGGCGGCTGATCTTCCATCTCTACTGGGAGGTGCTGCAGCCGCCGCCGGACGATTATATGACGTTCGTGCACCTGATCGCGCCGGATGGCTCTCTTCTTGCGACATGGGATGGCCCCGTCGCGCCGGTGGGGGGGACCTACTACTCCACGCTGCTGTGGGAACCGGGAGAATTCATCGCCGATCAGCGTGTCCTCGCTGTGGATGCAGCCAGTCTGCCCGGCGGCGTTTTCACCGATCTCCGCGATCTGGAAATTCACATCGGGCTGTACAACTTCAGGACGAATGAGCGCGTTCCGTTTTCCCGCGATGGCGATCCTGGTGGAGACTCGCTGATGATCGAGAATCGGCTTTCTATCCTGGCACAGCCACCCGCCTAGTTCTGTTGAATCCCTGCGCTTTCATGGCGGCGTTCCTGCGTGGAACGCCGCTGTTTTTGGGTTTGTCGTCAGGTAAATATATGTCCAATTTTTAGATTGGTCTAAAAAACTTATTGCAATTGCTGAAAAGGTGTGTTTCAATACTCGCATAACCTGACGAATGAGTGAGAGCTGCATACTATGATGCGAGGATTGCTGATCGGTCTGATCCTGTGCTTTGCGGCGCTGCCAGCCGCGGCGCAGATCGATCCTGCTGAGCCTGAAGGCTGCGCCGTCCCGGAGCTGCGTGCGCTGGCGACCGTCGGCATGATCACGGATGTAGTGCGCGAAGTGGGCGGCTCATGCGTAGCGGTGACCGGTTTGATGGGAACCGGTGTCGATCCGCACCTGTATCTGGCGACCGAAGCGGATGTCGAGCTGCTTTTTGAAGCCCAGATCATCTTTTACGGCGGGCTGAATCTTGAGGCGCGGCTGACAGGCGTGTTCGAGCAGGTGGAGCGGGGGTTGGGAACACCTGTTGTCGCCGTGAGCGAGTCCATCCCTGAAGAACTTATCTTGCAGGAACCCGGCTATGATGCGCCGGATCCGCATGTCTGGATGGATGTTTCCCTGTGGATGTATGCCGTGGAGGCGATCCGCGACGCCCTGATCGAGCGTTTGCCTGGTCGTGCCGGCTATCTGCGCGCGAACGCAGAAGCCTATCTGGATGCGCTGGAAGATCTCGATGCCTATGTCCGTGAGCAGATCGCGCGTATTCCGGCTGAGCAGCGCCTGCTGGTGACGGCGCATGACGCTTTCCAGTATTTCAGCCGCGCGTATGGCATTGATGTCTATGCGCCGCAGGGCATTACCACGGCAGCCGAGGCGGGTGTTGATGATATCCGCGCCACGATTGCGCTGCTGATTGAGCGTCAGATCCCGGCGCTTTTCGTCGAGACCAGTGTTGCTCCGGATGTGGTGGAAGCGATCCAGGCGGGGGCGCGGGCGCGTGGTCTGGACGTGCAGATCGGCGGATCTCTGTTTTCTGATGCGCTGGGCGAAGAAGGGACACCGGAAGGGACATACATCGGCATGATCCGCCACAACGCAGATACGATTGCAGCCGCGCTGTCGGGCAGCGCAGAACAGGAAAGCTGATCATGCAGGCGAAGGATTCACAGTATCCCATCAGTATCAATGACCTGACGGTCGCTTATCGTGAGGAACCTGTTCTGTGGGATGTCGATGTTCATGTCCCGGATGCCACCCTGATGGCGATCGTGGGCCCGAATGGGGCTGGCAAAAGCACGCTGATCAAGGCGGTGCTGGGCTTGGTGCAGCCTTCCGCAGGGCATATCGAGATCTTCGGCAAGCCGTATCGCGAACAGCGGCAGCAGGTCGCTTATGTGCCCCAGCGGGGCAGTGTGGATTGGGATTTTCCCACCAGCGCGCTCGACGTGGTGCAGATGGGACGTTACGGACGGCTCGGCTGGATACGCCGCCCCGGTGCGGATGACCGTGAGATCGCGATGGAAGCGCTGCGAAAGGTCGGCATGGAATCCTTTGCCAGACGGCAGATCAGCCAGCTTTCTGGCGGCCAGCAGCAGCGCGTTTTCCTGGCGCGCGCGCTGGCGCAGGATGCCCAGCTCTATCTGATGGATGAACCATTTCAGGGCGTGGACGCCACCACGGAGCGCGCTATTGTGGAAGTGCTGAAATCGCTCCAGAGTGCCGGCAAGACCGTAGTGGTAGTCCATCATGATCTCCAGACAGTTGCGGAGTATTTCGATCACGTCCTGCTGCTCAATGTGCGCGCGGTTGCGTTCGGACCCATCAGCGAGGTCTTCACGGACGAAAATCTGCGCCTGACGTATGGCAAGCGCGCTGAGTCTCAGCTTCTGCCTGTGCTTTCGGGGCGGTGATTCATGTCTCCTGCTGAAATCATTTCACTTGTTCTGACCGACTACACGATCCGGAACGTCGCCCTCGGCGCGCTTATCCTGGGGATCGTCAGTGGAACCCTGAGCGCGTTTGCCGTGCTGCGCCGCCAGAGCCTGCTCGGCGACACCATGAGCCATGCAGCGCTGCCGGGTATCATTCTTTCCTTCATTCTGATCGGAGAGCGGACGACGCTGCCCCTGCTGATCGGCGCGGTCATCGCGGGCTGGCTGGGCACACTGTTTATGCAGCTCGTGACTTCGCAAACGCGCATCAAGGAAGACAGCGCGCAGGGGGTGGTGCTGGCGGTATTTTTCGGTTTCGGCATGGCGCTTCTCTCGTGGGTGCTGCGCCAGAATAACGCTCAGCACGCCGGGCTTGATAAATTTCTGTTCGGCAAAGCGGCGGCGACGATCGCGGAGGATGTCAATCTGATGGCGATCGTCGGGGCAGGGGTGCTCGTGTGTGTGGCAGCGCTCTGGAAAGAGTTCAAACTGATCAGCTTCGATCCGGGCTATGCGCACGCCGTCGGGCTTCCGGTTGCGCGGCTCAACGTCGCCCTGACGACGCTGATCGTGGTGGTCGTCGTGATCGGCTTGCAGACGGTTGGCGTCGTGCTGATGAGCGCGATGCTGGTAGCTCCCGGAGCTGCGGCGCGGCAGTGGACGAACCGCCTGGGAAGCATGGTGGTGCTGTCGGCTGTGTTTGGCGCGCTGGCCGGCGTGAGCGGGGCGCTCATCAGCAGTTTTGAAGCGCGCCTTCCCACGGGACCTGTAATCGTGCTCTGTGCGAGCGCGATCGTCGTCGTATCGCTGATCTTCGCGCCGGAGCGCGGCCTGCTGTGGGGGGCGGTTCGTCATCACCAGCACAAGCGTCAGCTTCACGAACGGCTGCTGGAGCAGGCGGCACAGACGGAAAGTGTGGAAAAGGAGGCGGCTGCATCATGAACCAGGTGCAGATCGAAATTCAACTGGTGGGTGCGCTGGTCGCCGCTGCCTGCGCTGTTCCCGGCGTCTTCCTCATTCTGCGGCGGTCAGCCCTGCTGAGTGACGCGATCAGCCACACAGTTCTGCTCGGCATCGTCGCAGGCTATATTCTGCTGCGGGATATCAATAACCCGCTGCTCATCCTGTTTGCAGCCGGCAGCGGCGTCCTGACCGTTACATTGAGCGAGCTGCTGCTCAGAACACGCCTCGTCAAGGCGGATGCCGCCATCGGGCTGGTTTTCCCGGCGTTGTTCAGCATCGCCGTCATCATCATCACCCGTGATTTCAGCAATGTTCATCTGGATACAGATGCGGTTCTGCTCGGTGAACTGGCTTTCGCGCCGTTTAACCGTGCGGAGATTTTGGGGGCCAACCTGCCGCGTGGTGTGTGGGTGATGGGCGTAATCGGCCTGATCAACGTGGCGCTGGTGATTATTTTCTACAAGGAACTCAAGCTTGCCACATTTGACGCGGCGCTCTCGGCAGCGCTCGGCTTTTCGCCCGCGCTCATCCACTACGGGCTGATGACGATGGTGTCGGTTACAGCGGTCGGCGCTTTCGATCACGTCGGATCGATTCTGGTCATCGCTCTCATGATCGCGCCGCCGTCTGCCGCCTATCTGCTCACCGATCGCCTCTCGCGGATGCTCATCATCAGCGTGGGGATCGGCGTGGCATCGGCGATTGCGGGTTACTGGGCGGCGCGCGCGCTCAACGTCAATGTCTCTGGCGCGATGGCGACCCTGACGGGTATTTTCTTTCTGGCAGCGCTGATTTTTGCGCCGGAGCGCGGATTACTTGCCAGGGCATGGGCACGCGAACGGCGAAAACAGCGCTTTGCCATCGAAATGCTGCTGGTTCATCTGAATACGCATGAGGGGACGGCAGAAGCCGCAACTGAAAACTCGCTGGCGCATCTGGTCAGCGCGCTGAAATGGAACGCAGATTTCGCCGCCAAGACCGTCAGCCGCGCCACTGCCTCTGGCTGGATTGAGCGGGAGCAGGGCGCGCTCACGCTTACATCGGCTGGTCGGGAATATGCTCATATGGTTCAGATGCGTTGAACAAAACACGACTCCCCTCCGTAATTCTGTTACAGAGGGAAGTCGTGCTCATCGGGCAGGCGATTTGGTCAGAACCTAGCTCTTGAGCGAGGCGGTGACCGTCATCGGCACGCTGGCAAGCGCGCGGCTGATGATGCAGGTGTCCTTGGTCGCTTCCGCATGAGTTTTGAACGTTTCTGCGTCGATACCGGCGACATCACCTTCAGTCACCAGGTCGATGCGGGAAATGCCGAAGCCAGATTCACCCTTTTCAAGATGGACGTGTGCCACCGTGTGGATCGAATTGACCGTGAATCCTTCCCTGCCGAGGCGTGCGCCCAGCGCCATCGAGAAGCAGCCTGCGTGCGCCGCGCCCAGCAGTTCTTCCGGGTTGGTTTCCGAACCGTCTTCGAAGCGTGATTTGAAGTTGTAGGGGCCGTCATAGGCGCCGCTGCCAAGCTTCACATTGCCGTTACCTTCGTTGAGCGTGCCATTCCAGGTTGCTTCTGCAATACGTGCAGGCATATCGTGCTGCTCCTTCAACTGATCGTCTTGTCGGTAAAGCGGATGCCAGAGAGGATACCGCACGTCATGTTAAATCCCAAGCGGTCAGTTCCACCAGCCCCACAGGCTCACCCAGTCGTCGTCCAGACGAGGGGCTTCAGCCTCATCGAACTCAACACTCAGCCAGAGCAGACCCTTGAGCGCGGCGCGGCGGATCTCCATCTTTGGCGAGCGCATGGCTTCCTGCAGGAAAGGGGCGGTGTCCTCTTCCATGTTCCACAGCGCTTCTGCCGCCGCATGCCAGACATGCGTGTTCGTGTCGTTGAGCGCTTCGATCAGCGTCGGGATGCTGGTCATGTCGTTCATCTGACCCAGCGCCGTCGCCGCGGCATAACGCACGTAGTCATCCGCGTCATGGAGCAGGGCATGTTCGAGAGCATCAAGCGCGCTGGTATCTGCGATCGTGCCCAGCGCTTCAGCCGCGGCATAGCGCACATTGCTGTTGTCGTCGGCGGAAAGCGCCTCCACCAGTTCGGGAACTGCCGCCTGATCGCCGATCGAGCGCAAAGCTTTTGCCGCTTCCCAGCGCACAAAACTGCTTTCATCGCCCAGCAGGGCCCCCACCAGACCGGACACAGCGCGCTCAGAGGCAATGATGCCGAGCGCGTGCGCAGCGGCCCGGCGCACGTCCTTGCTGCGATCGCGCAGTCTTTCGATCATCGCGGGAAGAATCCTGGCATCGTCTCCCAGCAGCGACAATGTCTGGATAACCAGCACCCTGACTTCACGATCCTTGTGCTTCAGCGCATCAAGCAGCGCAGGAACGACAGATTTTTCCTTCATCTGTGCCAGGCGATAAAGGGCATAACGTTGTTTCTGTTTGTCCCGGCTTTGTAAATCATTCAGCAACTGCTGAATCAGCGACGGATTTGCCATCGTGCGCGCCTCCATTCTTGGACATGTAGTGTAACCCCCGTAAAAAACAGGCGCAATCCTGGAAAAAAGATGGGCTTGACGAAGGTGCTGAACAGGATTATCGTTTGGTGTGCCAATGATTGGTATGCAAACTAAATGCGGAAAGCAGGAATGCAATGAAACTAACCGGAACAGCCGCCATTGCCGCAGAGATTCGGCTGATTGCCGGGCTGATCCTCAAGCTTAATCACCGGGCGATTGAAGCGCGCCTGAGCGAGAGTGTTCATGAGGTCACGCCAGTGCAGTTTCTGCTGCTCCATGCCCTGAGTACGCGCTCGTATACCATGCGAGATCTGAGCAAGCGCTTCATGGTCGATCCATCCACGCTTGTTCCCATCATCAGCGCCCTTGAACGCAAGGGGCTGATCCAGCGCGAACGCGATCCAAGTGACCGGCGACGCTATCCGCTTCAGCTCACTGAACATGCCGTCGCGCTCATGCATGAACTTGGCGCGCTGATCAATGACGATGTACTGACGCGATCCCTTACTCAGCTAGGTGATCAGAAAGCGCAGCAGCTTCTGTCCCTGCTCAATGAGCTGATCCGCGCCATGCCCGAAGGTGAAACTGCTTTGAACGAAGCCCGGCAGTACTTCGATGTACATCATGAAGGCTGCCATGATCGTACATCACAGGGAGCAGTATCCGCTTCAATGGAAGAACAACCGCAGACAGAGGGGGAATAAAGTGCAGGCAGAGGGAAAAATGCGCAGGCAGGGATTTGGCGGGCAGCGCGCCGCCCGACCAAAGGGCAAAGGCGGGTTGATGCGCGCAATCCGCTATCTCGGTAAACAGAAGCGTACCAATTTGCTGGCTTATGGCGCGCTCGTGGTTGCCACACTGGCACAGCTCGCCGTGCCACAGTTGGTGCAGAACATGATCAACGCCGTGACGCGCGGCGCGATCGCCAACACCGTGCTGGGACTGCCGGAAATCGCACAGGGTTTTGCAGCAAGCCAGACAGGTTTTACCATCGATGAGCTGCGCGGCTTTCAGGCGAATGCCGAGTCGTGGCTGGTTTCTGCGGCGCTGATCATTGTGGTCTTTGCGCTCATCCGCGGCGTTTTCTCGTTCGTTCAGGCATTCATGGCAGAGAAGACTTCGCAGGGGGTTGCGTTTGACTTCCGTAACGAAATCTTCGCCAGGATCCAGCGTCTGTCGTTCAGCTATCACGATCAGAATCAGACGGGTCAGCTCATGATCCGCGCGACGGACGATGTCGAGAAGGTTCGTCTGTTTATCGCGCAGGGGCTGATCCTTGCCGCACAGGCATTCCTGCTCCTGGTCGCAACGCTGATCATCCTGTTCCTGACCAATTGGCGGCTGACGCTGGTCGTGCTGCCGATTCTGCCGATCGCGCTGGTGATCTTCATGATCTTCGGCGCGGTCAGCCAGCCGCTGTTCGTCTCGATCCAGACCCGACTTTCGACGCTGAACACCATCCTTCAGGAAGCGATGGCTGGTATCAAGGTGGTCAAGGCATTCACCAGAGAGCGGTATGAACAGCAGCGTTTCGATCGTGCCGCAGTCGATCTGTTTCAGCAGCAGCTTCGAGTTTCGCGGACATTCTCATTCCTGTTCCCGGTCATCTTCCTGATCGCGCAGGTGGGGCAGGCGGCGCTGCTGTATTTTGCGGGCGATCAGATCCTGAACAACACGCTCACGCTGGGGGATTATCAGAGCTTCAGCCTCTATGTGCTGTACATCTTCTTCCCGCTGGGGCAGCTCGGTTTCATCATCTCGCTGCTGGCGCAGGCTTCTGCCAGTGCCGACCGCATCTTCGAGATTCTGGACGCCCGCAGCGAGGTGACCAACAAACCGGATGCCGTCGATCTGCCAGCCATTCAGGGG
>SZPD01000186.1 GCA_030263515.1 Anaerolineae bacterium CFX9
TTTGGTGCGCTTGCGCCGTGAGACTTCCAGCGCCACCGTGACGGCTTCGGCAAGGCTGGTTGCGCCGTCGTAATGGCTGGCATTCGCCGCGTCCATGCCAGTGAGCTGGCACAGCATCGACTGATACTCGAAGATCGCTTGGAGCGTGCCCTGGCTCATTTCCGGCTGGTAGGGCGTGTAGGCGGTGTAGAACTCGCCGCGCAGCAGGATGTGATTGACGGCTGCCGGGATGTAATGATGATATGCCCCTGCGCCGCGAAAGATGGCGAAATCCCCGGCATGCTCGTTGGCTTCGGCCAGTGCCTGCATCTCGGCGACGACTTCCATCTCGCTCATCGCGGCGGGCAGGCTGAGACTGGGGAAGCGGTGAGACGATGGGACCGCCTCAAACAGATCCTCGATCGTCTGCGCGCCGATCACGGCCAGCATCTGCTGGCGTTCGGCGTCGGTGTGAGGAATGTAACTCATGAAATCAACCTCGTGATTCTAGCGGCTCTCACAATAGGCAGCATAAGCATCCGCATCCATCAGGTTCGCCATGCCAGACGTGTCCGTCACGCGCAGCTTCACGATCCACCCTTTGCCATAGGGATCGCTGTTGATCGTCTCTGGCGCATCTGCCAGCGCGCTGTTGACCTCGATGATCTCGCCGCCGATCGGGGTGTAGAGATCAGATGCCGCCTTGACAGACTCAACCACCCCGAACGAATCGCCCGGATTCAGCGTCCTGCCGACTTCCGGCAGTTCGACAAAGACGATGTCGTTGAGGGAATCCTGCGCATAGTCTGAAATGCCGAGCGTCGCAGTGCTGCCCTCCAGCCGCACCCATTCATCCGATTTGGCGTATTTCAGATCGCCGGGTGTTTTCCAGCTCATGATTGTTCTCCCTCACACAGCTTCACAAATAAAAAGAGCGCACAACTGCTTTTGCTGTGCGCTCTGTCAGTCCCTATCGGAAGTGGTTCTCCCGGACATTCAGAGAGTTGAGCGCGGGCGTCCTTGAAGCCTGAGAGTTTCGCTGCCCGTCCAGCAACGGATCAGCTTGCCCCTTCGGCGTCCGCAGTGCAGCGGAACTCTCCGCGCGCGCCAGAAACCAGAGTCTATTTTAGCCCTGCCGCTCAGGGTTGGCAAGTTGGGGCGGATGTTGCAGGGTCACGACTCCAGCCATGTGATGAGCTGCTGCCGCATCTCGCTGCTGAGCGCCAGGTTGATCGTGATGCGCCCGGTCGCGTCTGCGCCGATCGTCGGGCGAAGCAGCAGCGTGCCGTCTGCGTTCAGCCCGAAAGACAGGTAGGACTGTGTTGAGCCGATCTGGCGTGACGAGCCAAGCCCTTCGATCGGCTGCAAATGGGTCAGCGTCCGCATGAACTCGCTAAAACGCAGCCGCAGCGCAATTTCGAGCGCGCCGTAGCTGGCGGAAATCAGGACGTAATCCCCTTCGCGCTTGAGCGCCAGACGCGGCTGATCGTCATCTTCGGCATGGCTGACAAAAGACAGAATACCCGGCGCGGCATCCTTCTCCAGGCGGTCCAGCGTCTGATAGTTCCGCATGACGAAATCCTTGGTGCATAGTCATCAGGTAGGCGCTCAGTATAACGCCCTCGCCTGCGCGCCGCGAGTATCCGGCAGATTTTGTGATGGTTGTCACCTGAGGCAGTGCCATATGTCAGATGAGAGAACCCGCCCCGATCAGTATCATGTGGGCAGCGTAGGACGTGATCTGCCAACTGTACCCATTGGATTAGGAACGATGCCCAGAACGACATTGTTGTTACTCGTGCTTCTGCTTCTCGCTGCGTGTGGTCGTGGTGAGATCGCGCCGTCCACACCGATCCAGGTGACCTCGATCGCCAATGCGCCGACGGCGACGCCAGCGCCTGAAATGACATCGGCAGCGGCTCAGCCGACTGAGGCATCTGCCCAGACGGCGCTCACCGGAGATGTCGCCGCCGGGGACGCGCTGTTCCACCAGTATCTTGAGGGAGCGAATTTCGCCTGTTCCACCTGCCACAACACGGCGACGACTGATCGGCTGGTCGGCCCCGGCTTACTCGGCATTGGCGAGACTGCTGCATCCCGCGTGCCCGGTGAAGACGCGCTGACGTATCTGCATAATGCCATTGTTGCGCCGAGCGCGTTCGTCGTCGAAACCTATCCCGATCAGCTCATGCCGCAGAACTATGGTGACCTGCTCACCGAGCAGCAGATCGCTGACCTGATCGCATATCTGATGTCGCTTTAGGCAAGCACCCAGGGGGAGGAATTCATGGCTGTAACACACGACGATCTGAACGCAGCGCCTGCTGCACCGCAGGAAACGGGCGAACCGACCGCCTCCGCACCACATGAGGATGAATACGACGGTTATGCGCCGCCGACTGGCGCGTTCCTGTTCGTGGTGGTGATGCTGATCGGGTATGGCATTTACTGGCTGCTGACGTATGCCGAAATTGTGGTCGCCCGAAACGGGTCTTAAACAGGGGAGCAGGCGTTCATGATTCACGTCGATAAATATGAGCGGTACTACATCATCGCCATCGCCATCGTGCTGGGCATCTTCTTCGCCTCGGTCGTGGCGGCGGCGCTGATCTTCGGGATGCGTCCGGCGGGCGTTGCCGGGTTCATCATTCCGGCGGAGATCGATCAGTCGGAGTTTGCCAACCCCGGCTTGCGTGAGGTTGCGCCCGGTCGCTATCAGGCGCATGTCGTCGCTCAGATGTGGTCGTTTGTAGCGGGCAGTTCCGAGCGCGATGAGGGGGGCAGGGAAATCCTGCGTGTGCCGGTCGGCTCAGAGGTCACGTTTTACATGACCAGCCGCGATGTTTCGCACGGGTTCATCCTTGAAGACCACAATCTGAATTTCCAGGTGCTGCCGGGGCACATCGCCAGCGGCCGCGTCGTGCTCAATCGCCCCGGAACCTACCGCATGATCTGTCACGAATACTGCGGACGGGCGCACCAGAATATGTGGTTCACGCTGATCGTTGAAGAAGCGGCTCCGGCCGCATAAACGTGGGGGAGGAGAGATTTCATGCAGGCTGTTCAACCACTGCCACAGAGTGAGTCTGGCGGCGTCAGGTTCAGGTTCCCGGCGCTCTCGATGGAGAGGAGCGAACGCTGGCTGGTGGGCGCTCACATCGCGGTAGCGCTCGGCGCGGCGGCGCTGGGGCTGCTGCTGGGTCCTTTCCAGACCTTCCGCCGTGCGCCGGCGCTCCAGTGGGAAATCCCGGTCTTTTCCTATTACTATCAGGCGCTGACGCTCCACGGCGTGCTCAATGCGCTCGTCTTCACCACCTTCTTCATCATGGGCTTCAGCTATTTCGTCGTCCAGCGCTCGCTTCAGCGCCCGCTGGCGAGTCCGCGGGCCGCCTGGGTCTCGTTCTGGATGATGCTCGTCGGTCTGCTGCTGGCGGCGTTCGCCATCCTGACGGGGCAGGCGACAGTGCTCTACACGTTCTACGCGCCAATGATCGGCCACTGGACATTTTACGTCGGGCTGGCGCTGGTCATCGTCGGCTCGTGGGTCGGGGCGTTCAACATCTTTGCAACGTATATGCAGTGGCGGAAGGAACATCCCGGCGAGCGAGTGCCATTGGCCGTCTTCGCCACAGTCGCCAACTTCATCATGTGGTTCACGGCGTCGCTGGGTGTGGCGATCGAAGTCGTCTTCATGCTCCTGCCGCTGTCGCTGGGTATCGTGCGCACCACAGATCCGCAGCTCACACGCATCTTCTTCTGGTTCTTCGGCCATCCGCTGGTGTATTTCTGGCTGATCCCGGCGTATACCTCGTGGTATACCATGCTGCCGAAGCACTACAACGTCAAACTGTTCAGCGACAGTGTGGCGCGTGTCGCTTTCCTCATGCTGATGATCTTCTCGATCCCGATCGGTGTGCATCATCTGTTTGCCGATCCGGGCGTGAGCGAGGCTTCGAAGGCGCTGCACAGCTTCCTGACCTTCGTCGTGGCGGCTCCCAGCCTGCTGACCGCGTTCAACATTGGAGCCACGCTCGAACGTGCCGGGCGACAGCGCGGCGGGAACCATATCACATGGATCTTCCGGCAGGCGTGGGACAACCCGATCATCGCCTCACAGATCGGCGGCATGCTGCTCTTCCTGGCAGGCGGCGTTACCGGGCTGATGAACGCATCGTTCACGCTCAATGTCGCTCTGCACAATACGACCTGGGTGGTCGGTCACTTCCATACGACGCTGGCCGGCGCGGTCTTCATGACCTATATCGGCATCCTCTACTGGCTGCTGCCGATGCTCCGCGGGCGTAAATTGTGGGGCAAACGGATCGCGCTCGTGCAGGTCTACACCTGGCTGATCGGCATGTCGCTGTTTGGGCTGGGCATGGGGCGCGCCGGCGTGGAAGGCGCAACGCGGCGCACGGATCTCGGCGCGGCGGGTGTTTATATTGCCGAAGACTGGATTCCGTGGCTCAATCTTTCAGCGGTGGCGGGCGTCCTGCTGCTGATCAGCACGCTCTGTCTGTTCGCCGTGATCATCGGCACACTGCGCTTCTCAAAGGAAGCCGTCGAAGAACCCGCGCCGATCTCGACCACCGGCCCCGCGACAACGCCGCTCTGGCTGGAGCGCTGGAACCTGTGGATCGCCATCATCGTCCTCACGAACGTGATCATGTGGGGGCCTGTGCTGCTTCAGGGGCTGGATTTCGTTCAGGGCTTCTGGTCGCCGGGCGTGCGCATGCAGTAGGGGGATGTGATAATGACAGAGATGACGCACATGCAGCCCGCCCGTCAGACATCGGAATCCGTTCCGCAGCCGTCATCAGAACCCAGCCTGGCCTGGCTGGCAAGTGTGGCGCTGCTCCTGAGTTTTGCAGTGACGATGACCGTCGTCATCCTGCTCTACACGCATGATCTGACGACGCTCAGTCAACTGCCCGGTATCGTGTGGTCATTTCTCTGTGGTGTGCCCAGCGAAAATGGCATCATCCTCCCCGTGTTAACGCTGCTCACGCTGGCTAGTTTCGGCGGCGCGGCAGTCATGATCGCATGGCGCATCGCGAGAAAATAACCCCCTCTCCCTGTGGAGGCAGCCCTTTCATCAAACGGCGAAAGGGCTGCCCACCCCGCTTCAAACATCCAACTGCCGGACGGCTGGCGAATACTGAATCATATGGCGCTGCGGATCTGGAAGCGTTCGAGATTTTCGACATAATCTGCTACAATTTTCACAAGCGAGGATGAGCATGCGTTATCTCAGATTTCTGACGTGGGTCTTGCTGGTGGTTTTCGGCGTGACGACAGCCAGCGCGCACGATGCGCCGGCCGATCTTTCCGGGATTCATATTCGCGGGGCGTGGGCGCGCGCCACTGCCTATGAGCCGGCGGCAGACATGGAAGTTCTGCCGGGCACTTCGTCCGCCGCATATATGACGATTGAAAATACGGGGGAGACCGATCTCACCCTGACGCATGTCACGACGGATATTTCCGCTGACGTCATGCTCCACAATACCACGATGGATGCAGACGGCGTGATGCGCATGAGCATGATGGATGAGGGCGTCCGGATCCCAGCGGGGGAAAGCTTCACGTTTGAGCAGATGGGCCCGCACATCATGATGATGGATGTCACGCGCGACCTGTTCCCCGGCGACGCCATCACGCTGGCGCTTCACTTTGTCGATGATACGGCGCACACGGCGGAGCTGCTGATCGGCGTGCCCATCCTGGAGTTCATGCCGGATCCGTCTGATCTGGCGGTCACGCAGATACATTTTCATGAGGCGATGGGCGATGATGAGCCGACCGTAATGCTGATCGTCGAGAACAGCGCCGCCGAGAGCGACCGGCTGATCGAAATCGTGCCCATTGCGCCGGTTTCTCCCGCTGCCGCCTTCGCGGCGATGCCCGCATGGGAAGCGGTTCCTGTGGATGCTGATCCGATCGCTGCTGGGCAGCGCGGCGCGGTTTCCACCAGCGCGCTGAACGACCTTCTGGCTGCGCTTCAGGAAGCGCTGCCCGGCGCTGCGCTGGCGCTCGATCTGCGTTTTGAAAGCGGCGCGGTGCTGCGTATCGCCGTGCCCACCGCGCTGCACGGTCTGGCGGGTGAGCCGGCGGATCACAGCGATCACGGCAGCCACAGCGGCTGAGTTCACAAGGTTCTTTTTTTACTGGAGGGTTCCACTGACGTGACCGAAAGTCCTTCCCCGGCTCCTGCCCCTGTCAACAAGAGCGGGCGCGCCTTCTGGCTGGGTATGCTGCTGATCGGCATTCTGCTCACATCGATCGTGCTGCTGATCAATCTGCGCAACGCGGTGCTGACTCAGGCAAATGCCACACCGACGCTGGCTCCCGATGCCAACGGCATCTTTTCCCTCTCGGAAGCGCGCGAGGTGGCTGATTTCACCATGACGGCGAATTCCGGAAGTTCCGTCTCGCTGAGCGAGCTGACGGACGGTCGTTACACGCTGATGTTCTTCGGCTATACACACTGCCCGGATTTCTGCCCGCTCACGCTGAGCAAGTTCCGACAGATCAAGCGCGAGCTGGGTGAACAGGGCGAGCTGCTCAACTATGTCTTTGTCAGCGTTGATGGTCAGCGGGACACCCCTGTTGTGCTGGATAGTTATGTGCGCCGCTTCGACGAGCGCTTCATCGGCTTGACGGGGACGGAAGTCACGCTCCAGCAGATCGCTCCCGATTATGGCTTGTTCTACCAGCTCAACAATCAGGAAAGTCAGGTCGATTATCTGGTCGATCACAGCACATCGACCTACCTGATCGATCCACAGCGACGCCTGCGCGTCATTTACACGTATGGCGCGGAAATCGCCGATATGGTTGAAAGTCTGCGGGTGATTCTTGCGCAGGATGGCGTAAGCCAGGGATAAGACTCTCTGGCACAAGGCGAGAGCGCCGCCGGGCAGGATACGCCGGGCGGCGTTCTTTTTTTTTAGCGGCGGGGGATGCGCGGCAGCACGCTGCATACCACCTCATAGCTGATCGTCCCCCAGCGCTCCGCCACATCGTCCGCCGTGATGCGGTTATTTCCCTGGGTTCCGAGCAGCACGACCTCATCGCCGATGCTCACGTCGGGAATGTGGTTGACGCTGATGATGGTCTTCTCCATGCTGACGCGGCCGATGATCGGCGCGAACTGCCCCCGCACCAGCACCTGACCCCAGTGATATGGGGCGCGCCGGAAACCGTCAGCATAGCCGACCGGCAGGATGGCGACGCGCTCTTCGGTACGGGTTTTGTAGGTATTGCCATAGCCGACGGGGTGTTCAGCGGGCAGCGTTTTCACCTGGGCAATCAGCGTCTTCCACGACATCACAGGCTGAAAGGTCTCCGGCACGCGCACCGTGTCTGACGGAGACAACCCGTACAGCGCAATCCCCACACGGACGGCGTTGAAATGGTTGTCCGGCGAAGCCAGCGTCCCAGCGCTGTTGGCGGCGTGAACGTATCTGAATTTGAAACCGGCAGCCCGCAGCGGCACGGTCAGATCCCTGAAGCGCCTGACTTGCAGCGCGGTGTATTCCGGGTCACTGTCAGCCGAGGAAAAGTGCGTGTAGACACCCTCAACTTCCAGCCCGGACATCTTGAGGAGATGGCGGAAGAACGGCATTGCCTGGCTGAAGAGTACGCCTATCCGCCCCATGCCCGTATCGATCTTGGCATGCACTTTCAGCCTGCTGCCCGTTTCCTGCGCCACCCGATCATAGGCGCGCGCCAGTTCGAGATCGTAGACGGTCACGGTGATATTCTGGTGGATGGCTTCGCGGATATTCTGCGGCGGCACATAGCTCATGCACAGGATCGGGGCGCGGATACCAGCATCGCGCAGATCGATCGCTTCCTGGAGGTTGGCGACCGCCAGATACTCCGCTCCGTTGATCAGCGCCGTGCGCGCAGCGCTGACCGCGCCATGCCCATAGGCGTCTGCCTTGACGACCGCGAACAGCGCCACATCCTCGCCGATCATCTGCTTGATCTGGCGGACATTGTTTGCCAGCGCCGCCTGATCGATCTCTACCCATGTAGGGCGGTTGGGGCGGATCAGCATTTCGGCATCGTCGAGCAGTTCGGCGCGCGGCAGTTGGCTGGTTTCTGCCGGGTCTGCCAGCAGCGCGCGAACGACCAGCTCCATCCTCGCCTGCTGCCCCCCCTTGACGACGATCACGTCCGACGAGGTCAGCCCGATATCATGCAGCCGGGCGATCGTATCCTGTGGGCTGTAGGTGATCGCGATTCGGCTGGGATCCATGCCGTGATCGAGCGCCGCCCGTCCCGCCAGCGCCGCGTCTGCCCCCTGCACGATCAGATAGTCCACAATTTCGCTGGCGCGCTGCCCGATCTGCCGGTGACTTCGCTGCGTCTGCGTGCCGAGCGGATCCATATCGCCAAGCACAAAAATCGTCCGCTGGCGCTCATCCGTGACCGCCTGAATCCAGTCGAGGACGGCGCGCGTCGTCGTCGGCTCGGCACGGTAAGAATCGTCGATCACCAGCGTGCCTTCG
>SZPD01000187.1 GCA_030263515.1 Anaerolineae bacterium CFX9
GCCCGAGGCGATGCGGTCACGGAGTTCCCCGACAGTGACAAAGACGCCATCTCGTGCCGAAACCACGACTTCGACGCTACATCACCTTCGACAGAAACTCCTTTGTGCGTTCGTGTTTCGGGTTGGCCATCACCTCGCGCGGCGGGCCGCTCTCTACGATGACGCCGCCGTCCATGAACACCAGCTTGTCGGCGACCTCGCGCGCGAAGCTCATCTCGTGGGTGACCACCACCATCGTCATGCCCTCGCCCGCGAGTTTCTTGATGACTGCCAGTACTTCACCGACCAATTCGGGATCCAGTGCCGAGGTGGGCTCGTCGAACAGCATCAGTTTGGGGTTCATCGCCAGTGCCCGGGCGATGGCGACCCGCTGCTGCTGCCCACCCGACAGTTGGGCCGGATAAGCGTCCGCCTTGGCGGCCAGCCCGACCTGGTCGAGCAGGTCTTTGGCCCGGGCCACCGCAGCCTCCTTCTTCACCTTCTTGACCCGAATGGGCGCCTCGATGACGTTCTCCAGCGCGGTGCGGTGCGGAAACAGGTTGAAATGCTGGAACACCATGCCGATGTCGCGGCGCTGCCGGGCGGCATCTCGCGGGGCCATCTCATGCAGCTTGCCGCCGCGTTCGCGATAGCCGATCAACTCTCCGTCAACGTAGAGCCGGCCGGCGTTCACCTGCTCAAGATGGTTGATGCAGCGCAAGAACGTCGACTTGCCCGAACCTGACGGGCCGACCATGCACAACACCTCGCCCCTGCCGACGTCCAGGGTGACGCCCTTGAGGACGTGCAAGGCGCCGAAGTTCTTACACACGCTTTCGGCCCGCACCATCGGTTCGGCGGCGGCGGTCATGGATGTGGTTCTCCCATCTGCGCTTTGGCCAACGCCTCGAGCTGTTTGGAGGTGAGCTTGCGCGAGGCACCCCGCGAGAAGTGCCGCTCGAGGTAATACTGCCCGACCATGAGCACACTGGTGATCGCGAGATACCAGGTGGAGGCCACCAGCAGCAGCGGCACCGGCTCGAACAGCGCGACGCCGATATCTTTTGAGCGACCGTACAATTCGAAGCTGTAGGGAACCGCTGTGACCAGCGACGTGGTCTTCAGCATGCTGATGAACTCATTGCCGGTCGGCGGGATGATGACCCGCATCGCCTGGGGAAGAACGGTGCGGCGCATGGTCATTCCCCATGACATGCCGAGCGCGATCGACGCCTCGGTCTGACCTTCGGGCACCGAGATCAGGCCCCCGCGGATGATCTCGGCCATGTAGGCGGCCTCGTTGAGACCCAGACCCAGCACCGCCAGCCAGAAGACGTTCGGATCCGAGAGGCTGAATTCGAACAGCCGCGGACCGAACGGGACACCGATCTGAATGTTCTGGTAGCCGGCTAACCACGAAGGATCATACGTGTTGCCGACAGCGCGCAGAAGCTGATCTGCGCTGATACCGAGGATGAAAAAGAAGGGGAAGGCCTGTGAGCGATGCCGAACCAGCAGCGCAAGATACAGCAGGGACGCGCTCACTGTCAGCGCCGCCGCCGCCATCGGAGAGACGCCGCCGATTCCGTTCATCAGCGCGCGCCCGACGGCCACCAGCACGACCGCGATCAGCGTCAGCCCGCGCCATCGACCGAGGATCAGCCCGATCAGCGGCAGGGCAAGGGTATACACGATCAGGGTGATTTCTGCGCTGACCGTCGCCGGGTCTGGGGCAGAGGGCGAATCGATCGGCGCGCCGATCGCCTGAACAGACAGGACAGCCGATGCGCCGGCAAGGCTGCTGTAAACGATGCCGGTGAGAAACCGCAGCGCCTGAATGAAGAACAAGCCGATCAGGCCAGCCTCAATCAGCGTGAGCACCTGCGGAGTGATGCGAAGACGTGCCAGAAGGTTGCGCATTCGTACTCCCGATGGGCGGGAAACCAGGTCCGTGAGCGAACAGCGTTATCGACAAAGTTTACAACATCGCTATAATCCCGCCAATTTCGCTCAAGCGTGAGAGGTGCGCAAAGTCGCCATCCCGGAGGAGTATCAGATGGAGCGGGCAGATATCATCCTGAGCGGCGCAGCCGTTGTAACCATGAACCGGCGGTTTGATGTTTTTGTGGACGGCGCGGTTGCCCTGCGCGGGGCAGATATCGTTGGCGTTGGAACCCGTGACGACATCACTGCCCGTTTCAAAGCGGATGAGACGATCGACTGTTCGGGCAAAATCATCATTCCCGGTCTCGTCAATGCGCATACCCATATCCCGATGACCCTGCTGCGCGGGATTGCCGATGATCTCCGTCTCGATGTCTGGCTGCTCGGCTATATGATGCCGACGGAGCGCGAGTTTGTGAATCCGGAGTTCTGTCGCATCGGTTCCCTGCTGGCCTGCGCCGAGATGATCCGCAGCGGCATCACCGCGTTTGCCGATATGTATTACTTTGAAGCGGATATTGCCCGCGCGACGGCTGAGGCAGGGATGCGCGGTGTCCTGGGCGAGTCTGTGATGAAATTTCCTGCGCCGGATGCCGCATCCTTTGAAGACAGCCTTGCCTACTGTGAACAGTTCATCCGGGACTGGAAGGGACACCCGCTGATCACACCGGCAGTAGCGCCCCACGCCCCTTACTCGAATACGAATGAGACCCTTCAGCGCTGCGTTGAACTGGCGACACGCTACGATGTGCCGCTGCTGATCCATCTGGCAGAGACGAAGCTTGAGGTGGATGACAGCCTGCGTGACTTTGGTCAGAGCGTTGTCGAGCGTATGGACGCGATCGGTCTTTTCGGCGCAAAAGTGCTGGCGGCGCATTGTGTCCACATCAATCCGGGCGAAATTCGCATTCTGCATGACCGGAATGCGACAGCGGCTCACTGCCCGACGAGCAATCTCAAGCTTGCCAGCGGGATCGCGCCGGTGACACAGATGCTGAAGGCAGAAGTGACGTTGGGGATCGGCACAGATGGCCCCGCCAGCAATAACGATCTGGATATGTTCGAAGAAGTGCGCCTGGCAGCTATTCTCGCCAAGACGGCGGCGAACGACCCGACAGCGCTGCCCGCCCGTCAGGCGCTGCTGATGGCGACCCGCCAGGGAGCTGAGGCGCTTTTCATCGGCGATATCACGGGCAGTCTGGAAGTTGGCAAGCGCGCCGATCTGGTCATCATGGATGGCAAGCCGCTCCACAACACGCCGCAGTTTGAGCGCGATCCGAACGCGATCTACTCGCGGATCGTGTATGCCGCCAAATCGACGGATGTCGAGTCGGTGATGTGTCATGGGCGCTGGCTGATGCGCGATCGACATCTGCTGACGATCGACGAAGCGGCGGTCGTTCAGCAGGCGGACGCCTATGCGCGCCGGATCGACGCTTTCCTGACCAGCCGCGAGAAGAATGTGCTGAGCAAGCTTCTGGCGATCGGCGGCTTGCAGCAGGCGGAGAGTTTCGAGGTTCAGGTCAAGGCTGTGCTTCAGGATGACAGCGTGCTTCAGAAACTGCTGCGCCATCCTGATGTGCAGATCCTTAAGCACATCCGTTATCGCCAGTACGATACCTACTTCCTGTTTGAGGATCCACAGCAGGGCAGGGTGCGCTATCGCGAGGACGACCTGATCGATGAAAAGGGAGATGTCGCCTCTGTGCGGGCTCGTCTTACCCTCACGATGCCGACCAAGGATCGTGAATTTGAATCGACGGTGCTGCTTTCGCATTCACGCTTTATCGCCGATGCTGACCGACCGCTGCGCTTCTACCGCGAATACTTTCAGCCCACCAGCGAGCGCGAACTGCACAAGGATCGCCGCCGCTGGCATCTGCTGTATCAGGGGGTGCTGTTCTATCTCAATTTTGATGAGGTGACGCAGCCGAAGTTTCCGCATCACTTCATCGAGATCAAGAGCCGCACATGGTCGGCACAGGATGCCGAAAACAAAGCGGCGCGGATCCACGAAATGCTGGACATTCTGGGGATCAGCGCCGCCGATCTGGTCGGTGACGATTATCTGGAAATGGCGGACGTGCGTTAGTCGAGCGGGTTATCCAGCCGGAAGCCGTGCCCGCGCACGGTGATGATGTACTGATGCTCGCTGTCCAGTTCTGCCAGGCGATCGCGCAGGCGGCGCACGAGGGCATCGATGGCCTGTTCGCTGACGCCTTCACCGATAGCATCCGGCCACACGAATTCCACGACCTGATCGCGCGTGCAGATCCGCCCGATATTGGTAAAAAGCAGTTCCAGCAGGCGATACTGGGGGACGCTCAGCGGCGGGTCGATCTCGCTGCCGCGCACGAACACACGGCGGGATTCCCGGTCGATCCGCAGGCGTCCATCTGTCAGGCTGGCAGGCACTTCAAACGGCATGGGCGCTGTGGCGTCGCTGCCGATGAACTGAAGTTTTGCCACCATGGCGAGGTTGATCACATCGCCATTCTGAAGCAGGCGCTGTCCCTTGAGCTGCTGCTCATTGACCCAGGTTCCGTTGCGGCTTTCCAGGTCTTCGACAATATAGTCCTGCCCATCCCGGAAGATGCGCAGATGCTGCCGCGAGATCTGGCGGTTGGGAATGACATAGTCGCATTCCTCGCCCCGCCCGATGACGATCTCATCCTTGAGCAGCGTCCAGTCTCGATCCTCAACGGTATCGCTCAGCACCAGAAGTAAAGGATGGCTTGAGCCAGTTGAAGACATGGAATAATCTCCCCGAAGATGGTGAAAACCATAAGCTCAGTTTCTACGATTCCAGATTATACACGAATTGTCCGCGCGCGTTTACTGGACGCCCACAGGGATGCTGACAGGCGCAGACTCGACGGCTCCGATCCACAATCCCTGATCGGGATACAGCGCTGCGCCCGTCGTCTGTGCGGCGGAGACGGCTCCTGCGCTGTTATTGCGATAGTACGCCCGCACCTGTGCCGTGCCCTGAGCGAAAGTCGGGTCGATCAGCAGATTGCCTGCCGGGATGAGGATGGTGTGCACACACTTCTGGCGCGGCCCCAGCAGCCGGATGTTGCCTTCCGGGACAGTGGGCGAATCCTGCCGCGCCTGGCCAATCGGGACATTGATGTTGGGCGTGAAGATGATGCCCAGCCCGCTGGTTCCGTTATCCCCCACCATGACGGTCTCTGCGTTGTAGTTGAGCGCCAGTGTCGCCATTGAGTTGTTGGTCAGGATGACGCGGATCGTCAGGACGCCGGCGGGATCGCGGGGCAGCGTGGTCGTCACCACATCCAGGCTGAGCGGCTGGCTGCCCTGGAGATTTCGCCCCAGCAGCGATTGATGCGCGGCGCGATCATCCCCTGTGCGCAGCCATGTGCAGGGAACCCCTTCATAGAAGCCGGGGATGAGCTGCCCCAGCAGGCGCGGCGTGATGTTCGGCGCGGTGACGACGCCCAGCAGGATCAGCATGGCGATCCCGACGAAGACGTTCCGGCTGGACGTGCGCAAAAAGCGACTGATCATGCCTCGTTCTGATCTCCCTCTGCTGCCAGCCACTCTCCAACCCGCTTCAGAGCTTCTGAGAGCGGGGTGACACTGCAATCGTACCAGATGATCCCGCTGTCGTGTCCCCGGAACCAGGTGTACTGGCGGCGGATGAAATCATGGGTGGCGGTCTTCGTCTGGCGCACGGCTTCGTCCAGTGTGATCTCTCCGCACAGGGCGGCGGCCAGTTGAGCATACCCCAGCCCGCTCATGGAGGGAAGGTCACGCGCATAGCCGCGCTTCAGCAGTTCACGAACTTCTTCCAGGAAGCCCATTTGCATCATGATGTCGATACGCTGGTCGGCGCGCTCGTAAAGGGCATCGCGCTCCATCGTCAGCCCAAGCTGGAGAGTTTCGTAGGGTGGGGGAGTCTTTCGCCGCTGCTGGCTGAACGGCTGCCCGGTCATCTCGATCACTTCCAGCGCGCGGATCACACGGCGAATGTTGTTGACGTGAATCGCTGCTGCCGCAGCCGGGTCTGCCTGTCGAAGGCGTTCGTGCAGCGCCTCTGCGCCGTGGGTGGCAGCGTATTGTTCCAGGCCGGCGCGCAGCTCCGGGTTGGGGGGGACTTTCGGTATCGTCCAGCCCTCCACAACGGCGGTCAGATATTGGCCGGTCCCGCCCGCCAGAATTGGCAGTTTTCCCCGTGTGCTGATCCCGGTGATGGCGTCCGTGGCGAGCTGCTGAAATTCGGCTGCGGTCAGGCTCTCGTCCGGATCGACAAGATCGATCAGGTGATGGGGAACCTGCGCGCGCTGTGCCGCTGTCGGCTTGGCAGTGCCGATATCCATGCCGCGGTAGATCTGACGGCTGTCTGCATTGACGATCTCGCCATCAAATGCCAGCGCCGCCCGGATCGCCAGTTCGGTCTTGCCGACCGCGGTAGGCCCCAGGATGACCAGCAAAGGAATGCGCTTACCAGTCAAGGGCATTCTCCACGTGATCGATCAGCGGTGGCGCGCTGCCGCGCATGGCGATCCCGATGACATCGATGCGCCAGTCGGCATCTTCCAGCCCGTGATGTGCCAGATATTCATGCGCGAGCTGAATCAGCTTATGCTGTTTGCGCCGGACGATCGTCTCAAGCGCGGCTGCTGTCGTGCTGCCTGAGCGAGATCGCACTTCGACAAACACGAGCGTTTCATCCTGACGGGCGATGATGTCAATTTCACCTGTGGCGCAGCGCCAGTTTCGCGCCATAATCGTATAGCCATGCGCACGCAGATGCTCGGCCGCCAACTTTTCATTCTGCTGGCCGATCTGCCGTGAGGAGTACTTCATGATATGGAGTTCCGACCCCTTCATCGCAACTTCAAGGTTGTCACGGCGCTTCAACTCTGCTAAAACGTACCAGAATCGCTTTCCAATCTGCAACAGACTGCTGATTAACCTGTTGACAGGAGCAGTGCCGCTTGTCGACAGGATGTATTTTGGGTCCGTGTTTTTGCATCAGAATATAGGGAGATCATATGGATTTTATCACATCCAATGCGAACTGGATCGCGCTAGTCGTGAGCCTGGTTGGCATCGGTTTCGCGGTCTATACCGCAAACTGGCTGCTCAGGCAGGACAGCGGCAACGAGCGGATGCAGCGCATCAGCAAGGCAGTTCAGATCGGGGCGCGCGCCTTTCTCACCCGTGAGTATCGCTACGTCGCCATTCTGGTGGCCCTGGTTACGGTGGTGCTGCTGATCCTCAGCGCCATCCCGAATTCGGGGATGAGTCCGTGGACGGCGCTCTCGTTTGTGTCTGGCGCGGCTGCTTCGGCGCTGGCGGGCTGGATCGGCATGAGCGTTGCTGTACGCGCCAATGTGCGCACGACCGCCGCAGCATCCAGGAGCCTGAATCAGGGGCTGCGCGTGGCGTTCGCCAGCGGCTCGGTGATGGGCACGATGGTGGTGTCGCTGTCGCTGCTGGGCATCAGCCTGCTGTTCGTCATCCTGACCAACATCTACATCGATAACCCACAGGCGGCGGCGTCTGCGCTGGCAGGTTTCGGCTTCGGCGGCACGTCGATCGCCATTTTCGCCCGCGTCGGCGGTGGCATCTTCACCAAGGCGGCGGATGTCGGCGCAGACCTCGTCGGCAAGACGGAAGCGGGCATCCCGGAAGATGATCCGCGCAATCCCGCTGTGATCGCTGACAATGTGGGCGATAACGTCGGCGATGTTGCCGGCATGGGCAGCGACCTGTTCGAAAGCTATTCCAGCTCGATCATTGCGGCGATCGCGATCGCCGGGCTGGCGACAGTGACAGCGGCGGGCGCTGAAATGACCGAGGGTATGCGCCTGCGCATGGAAGCCTATCCGCTGCTGATCGCTGCGCTTGGCGTGCTGATCAGCATCGGCTGCACGTTCCTCGTGCGCACGGAAGAAAAAGCGACGCAGCAGACTCTGCTGGGCAGCCTGCGCCGCGGCGTCTACAGCGCCAGTGGTCTGGTCGTGCTGGCGATCATCGTCGTCGGACTGCTTCTCGACCTGGGCGTCGGCGTGATCGTGGCGACGATCTCCGGTCTTGTCGCCGGCGTTCTGATCGGCTACTTCACCGAATACTTTACATCGGATACCTATAAGCCGACGCAGAGCATTGCTGAAAGTTCGTCGGGCGGGCCGGCAATCGTCGTCATTCAGGGTCTGGCGATCGGTATGCAGTCCACCTTCGTGCCCGTGATCGTCGTGATCATCGCGATCCTGGTCGCTTTTGGCGCGGCTGGCTTGTATGGCGTTGCGATGGCGGCGGTCGGTATGCTGGCGACGCTGGGCATCACGCTGGCGACGGACGCCTATGGCCCGGTTGCCGACAATGCCGGCGGTATCGCGGAGAGGGCGGAGCTGGGGCCTGCAGTGCGCGAGCGCACGGACGCGCTCGACAGCCTGGGGAATACGACCGCGGGGACGGGCAAGGGCTTTGCCATCGGCAGTGCCGTCATGACGGCGCTGGCACTCGTTTCAGCGTTCATCACGGCGACGGGCAGCGCAACCACCAACGAGGC
>SZPD01000188.1 GCA_030263515.1 Anaerolineae bacterium CFX9
AAATTCCCTTTCCCCCCGATCCTGACGAACAACGCGCCATCACCACCTTCCTTGATCGCCAGACGGCGAAGATTGACGCGCTGATCGCCAAAAAGCGCGAACTGATCGTCGCCCTGCACGAGCAGCGCAGCGCCATCATCAGTCATGCCGTCACGAAGGGATTGAATCCCGACGTGCCGATGAAAGACAGTGGGATTGAGTGGCTGGGCGCGATTCCATCTCATTGGGATTCACCTCGTGTAAAAATGGTTGCTCGTCTCGAAAGTGGACATACGCCGAGTCGGAATGTTCCAGAGTATTGGGAAAATTGCACTATTCCGTGGGTTTCCCTCGCTGATGTTGGCAGACTTCGCTCAGGGAAAACAGACTATATTTTTGAAACCGAGGAAAAAATCAGTGAACTTGGTTTAGCCAACTCAGCAGCCCGCTTACTACCTGCAAGAACAGTTATTCTTTCTCGAACAGCATCAGTAGGTTTTTCAGCAATCCTCGGTTTACCAATGGCAACCACACAAGATTTTGTGAATTGGATTTGCGGAGACAATTTAATTCCAGAGTTTTTGTTGCAGTGTTTCCGCGCAATGAAGCAGGAATTCGAGAGTCTTACAATGGGTTCTACACACCAGACAATTTATATGCCCGACGTTGCCCGTTTTCGCATTCCTTTACCACCATTGGAAGAACAAAGAGCTATCATTAGTCATGTCAACCGAGAAATTAAACAGATCGACTTTCTGATTGAAAAGACAGAAGAAACCATCGAGCGCCTGCAAGAGTACCGGGCGGCGCTCATCTCGGCGGCGGTCACGGGCAAGATTGATGTGCGGGGAGCATAATAGTTTTGGCACGAAAAGCGAAAACCAAAGTATCCGATCAACGTCAGTTACAGATGTTTGTAGAGCGCGTTCAGGAGCTTGTTGATACGCGGATGATGCGAGAGCGGCAGCTTCACAACTATAATCCGCGCATTAAATGGGATATTGAAACAGGTGTTTCGGTTGAAGCACAAGAACCTGATGAGGATGACTTACGATCTTTTCTCCTGACCTTCCGACACTTTGTAAGCCAGGACGAACCAGTCTATCTCTACAGTGTATTCATTACGGCAAATAAGCGCCTGAAAGCGGCGCATGAGGATAAACGCAATTTCTTGAGCAAAGCGCGTGAAGAATGGCAGAAAGCAGAAAAGGGGTTAGAGGCATTTATCGTTGATCGTGAACATCTTAAAGCCGATTATGTGCTTGATCTGTACATCAACGGGCGGTATTTTCACAACGACCCCGACCATGCCGATAAGCTCAAAGAACTGGAGAAGTATCCAATCCGTTTGGACAAAATGCGCTTCTTGCTCTCCTTGCAGGATTTCACCCATATCATCATACAAGTCGGCAATTTTGTCGGTTATGCACTCAACCATGATTGGTTCGATTTTTCAGATTCTTAGATGTCCACATCGGTGGTTAACAGCCATAATCTGACCGACAGAAGCGGTGTGTTGTATCGTAGAGTAAAGGAAGCGTTCAAATGGACACAGTACGAGACCAAATTCTGGAGGAAATTGACCACCTGACACCCGACCAGCAGGCGCATTTGCTGGCGCTGGCACGCCAACTGCGGCAGTCGAAGCTGCCACCCGGTACACCCGGTGATGTGTTGTTGGCGGTGCGTGACCGCTTCACCTTCGCCCCCGGCGACGTGGATGAGATGATGCAGGCGATTGAGGAAGGCTGACGCCAGGTGACAGCGTATCAGGAAATAGATGGCTCGGTTGTTAAAGATTTTGCTCGTCGAACTCTCGCCAACCTGCACTTTATAGAGGCGAATAAGAAGCAACCAGATGTTTATGAGGTTACTCAGCTTATCAATTCAATGCTAGGCTTATTGGTCTTCCCAAAAGAAGAATTCTGGGACACCATTTCGCCCATTCCTTTGAGCGACATTCCATCTATCCAAAAAATGGTTATACGGTGTGATACTTATAAAGACCCATGCAATGACTTGAAAACGCTCATTCGACACATACGGAATAGTCTTTCTCATTTCCGCATCGAATTCCGCAATGACAAAAACCACATCTCGCGTATCGAAATGAGTGACGAATACAACGGTCAGCAGTGGTCGGCGGAAATGAGCATTTTTGATCTGAGAGATTTTGTTGTTTGGTTTGTCACGGGAATCGTTGACGGGTCGGTGATGAAATCACCCTGATGAAAGATTCTGCCAATGGTTGATGTCTCCGAAAAGAACTTTGAAGCTGCGATAGAAGCGCACCTGCTCAACGTCAATGGTTACGAGCGCCGCACCGCTGCCGATTACGACGCGGAGCTGTGCCTCATCCCCGATGATGTGATCCGCTTTGTGCAGTCCACCCAGCCGACGGAATGGGCAAAGCTCAGGCAGCAGTATGGCGAAGCCGCCCGCAGCAAGTTCCTGTATCGCCTGTGCGAGCAGATTGACAAGCGCGGCACGCTCGATGTACTGCGGAAGGGCTTCAAGGATGTCGGGGCGCGTTTTCAACTGGTGTTCTTTCGCCCCGCCAGCGGCTTGAACGCCGAGACGCAGCGGCTCTACGCGGCAAACATCTTTAGCGTGGTGCGCCAGCTTTATTTCAGCCAGAAAGATCGCAAAAGCCTCGACCTGGCGATCTTCATCAATGGACTGCCTGTATTTACCGCCGAATTGAAGAACCCTTTCACCGCGCAGACCGTACAGAACGCCATGCGACAATATAGGCGTGACCGCGACCCGCGTGAGCCGCTGTTTGCCTTCGGGCGCTGCTTGATCCACTTCGCGGTTGACCCCGACCTGATCTACATGACCTCGCGTCTGGACGGCGAGAAGACCTTCTTCCTCCCCTTCAATCGCGGGCGCAGTAACGGCGCAGGCAACCCGCCGCGTCATGACAACTTCGCCACCGCTTACCTGTGGGAGGATATCTGGACAAAGGACAGCGTACTGAACCTGCTCGATCAGTTCGTTCAGGTGGTCGAGGTCGAAGATGACAAGGGCAAGAAAACAGGCGAAAAGCGGCTCATCATCCCACGCTATCACCAGTTAGACGCGGTATGCCGCCTGATTGCGGATGCGCGTGAACACGGGGCAGGTCAGCGCTACCTGATTCAGCACAGCGCGGGCAGCGGCAAGAGCTTCTCCATCGCGTGGCTGGCGCACCAGCTTTCTACCCTGCACAACGACCAGGACGAGCGCGTATTTGATTCGGTCATCGTCATCACGGATAGGCGCATCCTTGACCGCCAGTTGCAGCAGACCATGCGCCAGTTCGAGCAGGTGATGGGGACGGTTGAGAATATCGACGCGACCTCGCGCCAGCTTCGCCAGGCGTTGGAAGATGGCAAACAGATCATCGTCACAACCCTGCAAAAGTTCCCGATGATCGTGGCGGAAGTCGGTCAGCTTCAGGGCAAGCGCTTCGCCATCATCATCGACGAAGCGCACTCCTCCCAAAGCGGCGAGAGCGTCAAGAGCCTGAAAGCGGTGTTGCAAACGTCTGATCTGGATGAGGCAGAAGCTGAAGAAGGCGACGACGACCCGCCAGATTATGAAGATGTGATTGTCGAGGAAATACGGAAGCGCAAGCATCAGCCCAATACCAGCACGTTTGCCTTCACCGCGACGCCGAAACCCAAGACGCTGGAACTGTTCGGCACCAAACGCCCCGATGGCAAATACGAGGCATTCAGCCTGTACAGTATGCGTCAGGCAATTGAAGAAGGCTTCATCCTCGACGTGCTGGAAAGCTACACGACCTATAAAACCTACTGGCGGTTGCTCAAAACCATCGAAGATGATCCGCAGTACGAGAGCGGCAAAGCCAAATCCCTGCTGCGTCGTTTCGTTGATCTCCACCGCCATACGATTGACAAGAAGATCGAGATCATGGTGGAGCATTTCCATAACCACATCGCTCACCAGATCGGTGGCAAAGCCAAAGCGATGATCGTCACGCGGTCGCGCCTGCACGCGGTGCGCTATTTTCTGGCGCTGCGGAGCTACCTGGCGGAAAACGGGTATCCCTATCAGGCGATGGTCGCCTTTTCCGGTGCCGTCAAAGACGGCGCAGGCAGTTACACCGAGTCGGGACTGAACGGCTTTCCCGAAACGCAAACGGCGGAGATGTTCAAGCGGGATGAGTATCGCTTCCTCGTCGTCGCCAACAAGTTTCAGACCGGCTTTGACCAACCGCTGCTGCACACGATGTATGTGGACAAGCTGTTGAGCAGCGTCCACGCCGTGCAAACGTTGTCCCGGCTCAACCGCACCCATCCGGGCAAGAGCAGCACCTGTGTGCTGGACTTCGCCAACGACGCCGATCATATTCAGGCGGCTTTCGCGCCCTATTATGAACGCACGCTCTTAAGCGAAAGCACCGATCCCAATCTGCTTTATGATCGTGAGACCGAACTCAAGAGCTTTGAACTCTTCACGGATGCCGAAGTCGATCACTTTGCCCGGCTTTATTTCACGCCCGGCACGACACAAGACCGCCTGCACACACCGCTTGATCCGGTTGTAGAACGTTTCAATGACTTGAGCGAAGAGGCTCAGGGGGATTTTCGCAGCAAGCTAATGGACTATATCCGGCAGTATGCATTCCTGTCGCAAATCCTGCCGTTTGAAGACGCTGACCTCGAAAAGCTGTACGTATTCGCCAAATTCCTCCGCCGCAAGCTGCCTATTGAGCGCGATGAACTCCCGCTCGAAGTGCTGCAAAGCATCGACATCGAGTCTTACCGCATCCGGCAAACTGGCAGCGGCAATTATACGCCCGATCATGGTGATCCCAACCTCGATCCGCTGTCGGGTGTAACGGGTCGATTCCGAAATGACGATCCGCGTGAGGCGTTGTCGCGCATTCTTCAGGAACTCAACGAACGTTTTGGCGTGGAACTCACCGAAGCAGACCGGGTGACGATTGAATATGTGCAGGAGCAAATTGCCCAGAGTGGAGCTGTGAGTGACAGCCTCAGAGTCAACCCCATTGACAAAGTGCGGTTGACGTTTGAGCATGTCGCGGGCGATGTTATTCAGGATGTGTACAAATCGAACTTCAATTTCTATCGTCTCGTGAGCGACAACGAGTCGTTTCGTGATGCGCTGTTTACTTGGCTTTTCGAGCGATATTTAGAAAGCAAGGCATCCTGATCTCACTCTATTTCATGATCATAGAACTTCGGCGGTTGAGCGCGCTCCGGCAACAGGTCATCTTCGCTGATTTCCCGCCAATCCTGGATATGCGCGCCGTGTAATCGTCCCCAGGTTTTGGCTGCGCGTTCTGTTCGTTCGGGTCCTGCCTCTGCCAGCATCCGATTGAATTTTTCGGTAGCATCCCCCATGTAGACGCGGCCATCTTCCCCCTGCATCCGCATCAGTTCGAGATGTTCAAATCGCAAGGAACCATCGGTATTTTCGTGATAGCGCACCACATCCAGGCTGTAGGTATCGGGCGCAGTGTCAGTGATGTGGGGTGGATTCAAGACCGGGCCTGCGCGAAAGCAGTAGTTTTCACTGCGTCCGCCCAGATCAGGTAAAATCGTCGTCGTCATCGCGTTTTCCTCCGTTTAGAAGATGAACGGTGAATGGTGTTAGCAGTTTCCAGCGGACGGGTGTAGCGGCAGTCAGGATAGCCTGAGCAGCCGAGGAAGGTGCCGTTTTTGCCTGTGCGTCGCATCAACGATTGACCACATTCGGGACAGACTTCACCCGTCGCTGACGGCTGCTTTGGGGATGTTGTGGAGACTGCCTCAACCATCTGAAGCTGTGACTGAAGGGTCTGCCAGAAGCGGCGCAGCACTGCCACCCAATCGGCGCTGCCAGCGGCAATGGCATCCAAATCACTTTCGAGCCGCGCCGTAAAGTCATAGGCGAACAGGTCGGCGAATTGTTCGGTCAAATACTTGCAAATCGCCATCCCGCGCGCGGTGGGTATCAATTTGCGTTCTTTGCCAATCTCCACATAGCCGCGTACTTTGAGGGTAGCGAGGGTGCTGGCATAGGTCGAAGGTCGCCCGATGCCTTGCTTTTCCAATGCCTGAATCAACGCCGCTTCGGTGCAGCGTCCCGGCGGACGGGTAAAGCGCTCCACCGGACTCCAGCCCGTGAGCAGCAGCCCTTCACCCTGTCGTATTTCGGGCAGCGGCTTGATGTCAGGGTTGTCATCCGAGTCAGCCTTTTCCTCCTCATGGGCGTAGACGCGCAAAAACCCATCGAACAACGGTGTTCGCCCTCTGGCACGAAACACGGCATCATCGGCACCGACCATAACCGTCGTTTCGGCAAACTGCGTTGCTGCCATCTGACTGGCGACGAAGCGGCTCCAGATCAGGGCGTACAGCGCGTAGAGGTCATCGGACAATACCCCTTTCAACTTATCTGGCACGTGCGTGACCGCGGTCGGGCGAATGGCTTCATGCGCCTCCTGCGCGGACTCCTTCGCCTGGTAGCTGGGTGGCTTGGCGGGCAAATAAGCATCGCCATAGGCAGCGCGGATGAAGTCGGCGGCGGCGCGCTGCGCCTCTGGCGCGACCTGAACCGCATCGGTTCGCATATAGGTGATGAGACCGAGATGCCTGCCATCCAGGTCAACCCCCTCGTAAAGTTCCTGTGCCAGCCGCATGGTTTTTTCAGGGGAGAAGTCCAACAGGCTCGAGGCGGCCTGCTGCAAGGTGCTGGTGGTAAAGGGCGGCTGTGGGCGACGTTCTTTCTCCTGATGCATGATGGATTGCACCGACCAATGGGCAGCGCCCAGCGCCGTCATGATCGCGCGGGTCATCCCCTCGTCCTTGAGCGCGATGTCCGTTCCGTGCCAGCGCACCAATCGGGCAGTGAACGTCCCATCGCGCGCTTCAAAATCCGCATCCAGCGTCCAGTAGGCTTCTGATGTAAACGCCTGAATCTCCTGTTCGCGTTCGACCACCAGCCGCAGCCCAACCGTCTGCACCCGCCCGGCAGACAACCTCTCGCCCTCAAAGCGTCCCCACAGCAGCGGCGAAAGCTCATACCCGACCAGCCGATCCACGATGCGGCGTGCCTGCTGTGCATTGACCAACGCGCTGTCAATACGTCGTGGCGACAGGATCGCCGCTTTGACCGCCGCTTCGGTGATGGTGTTGAAGGCGACGCGGTAGACCGGACAACGGGGCTTGAGGACTTCGACCAGATGCCAGGCAATCGCCTCGCCCTCCCGATCCGGGTCGGTGGCGAGGTACAGCACAGCCGCCCCCTTCACCAGTCCCTTGAGCCGCCTGACGATCTCGCTTTTGCCCGGCAGCACTTCATAGTGCGGGCGAAAGCTGTCCGGCTCAACCCCCAGTTCACGGTCAGGCAAATCACGGATATGTCCCAGCGAAGCGGCAACGATAAAGTCGTCGCCCAGGAAGCCGCGAATCGTTTTGACCTTCGCCGGGCTTTCGACGATCAGCAGTTTCTTAGCCATCGGGGATGCGCTCCGGCACGAACAGCCCATATGCTTTAAGCAGGGCGATGTCTTCCGCCACCGAATCAGGCACGGATTCCGGCGGCGCTGCGTCTTCACGGCGTGATGACAGGCTGGCAAAGGCCGCTGCGGGAAGATGCTGGCGCAGCTGCCGCAGCCGCAGTTTGAGGAACAGCGGCCACTCGCGGTAAGCGTGATAGGCCTGCTCTTCCAGTTCCTGCCAGGGACTGAGGGGAGATGAATTGCGGCGTGCCATCCTCACAACTCCAGCTCATCGCGGGTGACAGCCGGGAGTGGCTGCGTATCCATCTCCATCGTCGGCGTGGTCGGCTGATGCTGACGGTCCAGCTGTGCCGCGTCCACCTCCTGCCATTCCAGCGCCGGTTGTGCGCCGTGTTCGCGTGTCCAGGTGTTAGCGGCGGACACTGCCGGTCCGACCCCGTGATCGTCCATTAGACGGTTGAATTTGCCCGCCGCGTCGTCGATATACCCGGCATCTTGCACGTCCACCCGCAGGTATTCGACCTGAGAGAAGCGATAGTCTAGACCCTCACGCTCAATATTGACCAAATTGAGGCTATACGCCTTAACCGTCTCGCCCTGATCGAGCGCCGGACCCGCGCGGAAGTAGTAGCCCATGTTGGCTTCCAGTGCCTCTTGCCGTTCGGTCTTGAATGGATCGGGCGGCCCTTCGGTAAACAGACGCGGATCGGCGCGCCGGTCGTCGAGGACACCGTTTTCAACGGCGAGACGCTCCACCTCGCGCATCTCAGCCACCAATCCCTGTTCGTTGCGCAGCGTCTGCAGCATTTCCTGTTCGGCACGGGCATCGCTGGAACGGTCGTACTCGCCCAAGGCGATGGCTTGCAGTCCGCGTTCGCCATCGACTTCCCAGGTCTTGATGCTTTGCAGTTCCACCGTCCCCTGCGGCTGGGCGACGATGTCGTAGGTATAGGTCAAGCCCTGAAGTTCCTGCTCACGCAGG
>SZPD01000189.1 GCA_030263515.1 Anaerolineae bacterium CFX9
GGGTTGCCGCCTCCACCACTCAGCACAGAGCCGAGCAGGTAATCTGCCGTCTCTTCCGGCGAAATGCTGTTCTTCTCCACCTGCGCCATCTGGCCGATTTTTTCTGCCAGGGTCATCTGGCTGAGCAGGGCTTCGATACTTTCATCCGTAGATGACGCGGCAACCGCGTTGATGGCATGTACATCTGACATGAGCAGTCTCTTTCTGCGAAACGGGCGCGCCTCTCACGCCACCCACATATCAAAGGTGAACAAACTGACCTGCATCCCGAACACGAGCAGACTCAGGAACGTCCATGCGCGGTCGAATACCTGCGCCCGCCCCCAGCGCCCCAGCGCAAGATAGATCGCCGGGATGGGCAGCATGTAGCGGATCAGGCTTTGCGGCGCTCCGCTGGTCACCGAGATCACGATCGCCAGCAGTCCAAAGAGCGATAATCCCGGATAGCGACGGAGAGTGAACAGCGAAGTCACCACCGCCAGCGCTACAGCGGCAAACTCCATCCCGTAATAGACGCGCATCTGGCGGTTTTCCCCCGCTATGAACTGCTCGAAGGCAAACGTCACCCCACGGCTGAAGCTCTCCAGGTTAAAAAGCGCGCGCCCGAAATAGTTTTCCTCGACCAGGGTGAACTGGTGACCGAGCGCCAGCCGCCAAACGCCATAGGCGATCAACGGAGCCAGCACGAGCACGCCGCGCCCGATCAGCGCTGGTGTGAGACGGAACTGCTTCCAGTCGATGGCGTTCAGCCAGGCAAACGCCAGCGGCACGATCAGCAGGACGCCCACACTGCGGGTCAGTGTCGCCAGCGCCGCCAGAAGCGCAGCATAGAGCAGTTTCTGCCGGCGCAGCAGGGCCAGGCTGCCAAACGCCAGCCCGATGAACAAGCCTTCGGTGTAGACCTGCGCCAGAAAGAACGCGCTGGGGAAAATAAGCAGATAAAAAACTGCCCGCAGCGCGCCGTCTTCACCCAGATCTTGGCGAGCGAGATCGTAAAGCGCGATCATGCCGCCCAGCGTGCCCAGCAGCGCGATCAGCACCCCCGCCGCCGCTGATGCCGCGATCGGCGTGTCCGTCACCAGGGTGAATGGAACGCGAACGACGCTCATCACCAGCGGATAGAGCGGAAAGAAGGCGTAATTGAGCGGCAGCCGTCCTTCTGGCGTATGGGCGCTCAACACGTCCGTATCGTCGTAGCCCACAGTCGCGATGGACAGGTAATACTCCGAGTCCCACGCGACCTGATTATTCATGAAGGGATCGAGCAGATACGGGCGGCCGCGCTGGCTGGTTCGGGCTGTTTCACCCGGCGTCCATTCCAGCGCGCGATCGGGACGATTGGGTTGGTAACGTTCACTGACCAGCGTCTGAAAAGCGATCAGGATGCCTGCCCACGCCAGCCAGAGCAGGATCACACGGCGAAATCCATTGGAAAGTGTCATACTGCGTTCAATCGTTCACAAGTGGAATCAGATACAGCGAGATCGACTGTCCCGGCAGCGCGATCTCGTCGTCCGGTGTCAGGACCACCGTGCCCACAGGCGCGGCCGCATACTGCTGGTCGAAACGCCAGATCGCCGCCTCACCCAGCGCTTCAGCCCCGGCGATCGTGAGCGGCAGCGTCATTTCGTCTGGCGCGCGGTTGACGATCATCAGCGTGAGCACACCATCTTCGCGGAGTGCGGCAGTGACGGTGACATCCGGGTGGGTGGATGCGCTGCCGAGCAGTTCCGTTCCGAACTGGCGGTAAAGCTGATAGACGTAATAAGTGGGGCGAACAGCATAGCGATCCAGCAGTCCATAGGTGCTCGTATCGCCGAAGGTCGAGAGCGCGAAGTAGTTGACGATCTCCACCTGCTGCCGGATCAGGCGGCCGAGCACGTCTGCCCACCAGATGGCGTGATAGAACGAATCGGGCGAGCCTTCCGCGCCGCTGACGTGGTTCCAGTGCGAGTTGACTTCGGTCAGCGCCATCGGACGATCTTCGCCCAACGTCTCGCGGATGACCGTGCGCAGATTCTCAACCAGCGTATCCCACTGCGGCGAATCAGCGCGGAGCTGCTCCGCTGAAGTCGGCGGCGCGCTCATCGACTCCGGGAAGGGATAGCGATGGATCGAGACGATATCGACCAGATCGCCGTTTGCCTGAAGGAAGCTGCGCACCCACTCACGGCGGACGTTGGTGTAATCTGTTCCGGCCACCGTGGCGGGAAATTGGCTGACTTCAGGCCCCATGAGCAGGATATCGGGATCCACAGCGCGCATCGCCAGGGCATATTCGCGCCATTCCTCATTGAAGCGCTCGACGCTGTAATCGCGGTAGAGATCCGGCTCATTGCCGATGCTCCAGTAGCGAACGCCATACCCCTTCTCTATATTGACGTAACGCACCATCGCCGCGGCGCGTTCGGGAGTGCCGCCTGCCAGCCGAACGCTGATGCTCGGTACAGCGTTCCAGGTGCGCGCCTGCGTCATGAACAGGTCGATCTGGTACGTCTGGATGTCAAACTGATCGCCGTGATTGCCGGCGGGGAAACGCAGATGCGTCACCCCGGACTGCGCGGCCTCATCCAGCATATCGGAAGATACCAGCCCCCAGGGACCGTAATTCGCGCCATACACGAACGGGCTGATCGTCCCGCGCTGATCGGCGAGATCGACAGTCAAGCCGTCCGGCTGGGCGATCGCCACCGCGCCGCCCAGCAGCGAAAACAGCATCAGGATAGCGGCGAGACCTGCAATACGCGGCATCTTCTCAGCGCTCCACACCCGTGATGACCACGCCGCGCATGAAAAAGCGCTGTGCCAGGAAGAAGATGATCAGCGGCAGCACCAGCGCCATCATCGAAGTCGCCTGTACGAGCTGCGGGCTGGGGCCGTACTGGAAGTTGAAGACCTGTACGCCGACCGAAACCGGCTGCAATTCCGGCTTGCCCAGCAGATAGATGAGCGGGCCGAAGTAGTCATTCCACGACCACACGAAATGGAAGACTGCCACGGCGACGATCACGGGCCATGACTGAGGGATGATGATGTTGAGCAGGATACGGAAGGGACCTGCGCCGTCGATCATCGCCGCTTCGTCCAGCTCGCGCGGCAGCGTGAGGAAATACTGCCGCAGCAGGAAGACGTTGTAGGCATTGGCAAAGAAATGCGGGACGATCAGCGGCAGCCATGTGCCGGTCCAGCCGATCGCCGCGAAAAAGGCATAGGTGGGTATCAGTGTCACCTGGGTCGGCAGGATGATCGTGCCGATCAGGATGATGAACAGGATGTTCTTGCCCGGAATGGGGAAACGGGCAAACGCATAACCGACGCAGATGCACGAGAGCAGCGTGCCGATCATGCCGGTGACGGCGATGATCAGCGTGTTGGTGAACAGGCGCGGGAAGTTGATGCGCCGCCATGCTTCCCCGAAGTTTTCCCACGCGGGATCGAGATAGACTACCGGCTGAAGCGTCCGCCAGCTTCCTTCCCACTCGATCAGCCCGGCTTCGGGGTTATGGATGTCGATGAACTCGCTGGAGCGGCGTCCGCGCGTGATCAGCGCCCATTCCTGAATGCCATCTTCCGTGGGAACCTGGAAGACTTCATACTCACGCCCTTCGTAGTTGTAGGTCACTGACGAATTGGGCAGCACAGACTGATCGGCAGACTGCGAGAGCTGTTCCGCACTGGAAAGCGCAGTGACGACCATGTTACCCAGCGGCAGAAGATAGATCAGCAGTGCCAGGCAGGTGAACAGCGTCACGAGCGAGACGATGGCAAAGCGGCGAAGCTGCGCCAGATAATGCCCTGACGGGGCATAGGTATTGGATTGAGATGCGGCGGCCATATGGTTTACTCCTGCCCCGAATAGTAGACCCAGCGGCGCGACGTGCCGAAGATCAGGATGGTGAGCACCAGCGCAATGATGAAGATGAACCATGCCTGCGCCGATGCGAAGCCCATCTCACCGAACTGGAAAGCCGTTCGATACAGGTTGAGGTTGAAGAAATTTGTCTCAGGATTGGAGCGTGTGGTATTGGTGAGCACGTAGGGAACGATGAAATACTGCATCAGACCGATCACGCTCAGGACGAGGTTGTAGAGGATGACCGGGGAGATGAGCGGCAGCGTGATCCGGAACCACTTGGTGGCGCTGCCCGCGCCATCAACCTCAGCCGCTTCGTACAGCTCGGTCGGGACGCCCTGCATCGAGGCCATCATCGTCAGCATGGCGTTACCGATGCCCCACAAGCCGATCAGCACCAGCGCGATGGTCAGAAAGTTCGGGTCAAAGATCCAGTTGGGCGGATTCTGAATGCCGATCAGCCGGAGCAGGCGGTTGAGCCAGCCGGTCTGCCCATTCAGGAAGCTCTGCCAGATGAAGATGCCGGATACCGCCGGGATCATATAGGGCATGTAGAACAGCACGCGCAGCACCGGTTTTCCCCACAGCAGCTTGGAATTGAGCACGCTGGCGAGGATCAGCGGCAGGCCGATCACGACAGGAATGGAGATCAGCGCAAAACGGAAGGTGACGAACAGCGATTGACTCGTGTCCGGATCGGTGAACAATCGCCGCCAGTTATCGAAGCCGATGAAGACGATCGGCTCACCGATCTTGAACCGTGTAAAGCTGAACACGAGTGAGGCGACCATCGGAAAGAGCGTAAACGCCAGAAAACCGATGATCCATGGAGAGAGAAAGATCCATCCCCACAGGCGCTGCCGCTGGAGAGTCGTCATCCCCTGGCGTGCGCGCGGCTGGGAACTGGCAGACAATTCTGCTGTTTCGGGAATTGTTGTCACCGTACACCACCTCTCCGAATGACCACCTGCCGGGGCGGCGGTTCAGTCGTTGGCTCAAAACCTGCGATTATTCTGATCGTGTGTCTTAAAGAAAACTATGTCAACAGGTGGGGGCTTCAGCCCCTCCGCCAGCGGCAGAGGGGCTGAAGGTACGGTTTAGCTTGCTTCGTCCACCAGCGCCTGGAGATCGGCTTCAAGACGATCGATCTCGGCTTGCAGATCGATGGTAGCGCCGGTATCTCCATAGAGCAGCGTGCGGAAGTCGCTGAAGCGCTGCTGACCACGCGCAAAATTCGGGAAGTCGTATTCGTGGTTGGGCACGGCGGCGTGCTCAAGGCTGGGGGCGATGATGTGCCAGTTCTGAACGCTGGGGAACTGGGCAGCCTTGTCGGCAATCGCCTGTTCCTGGAGCGATTCCAGCGCCGGATGCGCGCCATAGACCGTCAGCAGCGGACCGGCAGCCTCACCCTGGAGGTAAGACAGGACGGTGAAGGCTTCGGTCGGCGTATCGGTCGAGGCGAGGATACGGAACGTATCGGCATCGGTCGGCGAGTGATATTCACCATTATAGGAAGGCACAACCGCGATATCCCAGTTCGCTTCCAGCGCGCCGATGCAGCAGGTGTACCAGAGCGGCACGCGAGACATGGCGACGCGGCCCGACGAGAATGCCGTCGGCGTGAAAAGCTGGCTGTTTTCGTAGGTGGTGTTGGCGATGAAATGATCGTTCCACAGACCGTTCCACGTCCATTCCAGGTTGGCGCGCCAGTGATCGGGAATGCTCACGCGGCCAGTTTCCGGATCCCAGAAGTACGCGCCGCCGAAGGTGGACATATCGGTGCGGATCGTGCCCCACTGGTGGATGAAACCGAACTGCGTGATGGCAGAAGGATCAAATTCTTCCATCGTCGCGTCGTTGCCGTTGGCGTCCACCGTCAGGATCATGGCAAGTTCACGGACGGTATCCCAGTTCCACTCGGCTTCTGTGCCATCATCCCACACGTAGGGAGCGCCGAACTCGGCAGGCGGATACGGCAGCCCGGCTTCGTCGAACAGATCGGCATTGTAGAACATCAGCGACGGGAACACAGCGAACGGAATGCCGAGCAGACCTTCCTGCGTCCGGTACAGGCTGACGAGGTTTTCAGGATACTGCGACAGGTCGTAGCCAGCCGCATCCACCAGCGGCTGGAGATCGAGCCACTGACCGGAGAACAGATTTGCACCGCTGAAGCCGACGGGGCCGACGATGTCCGGCGGCGTGCCACCTGCGATCAGCGTGCTGAGCGTGTCCGGAGCCACCTGGTTGCTGGCGGCGAGGATCAGTTCAAGCGTGATTTCGTCCTGCGAGGCGTTGAATTGTTCCACAACCTGCTGCTGAACTTCGATCTGCTGTTCGTTCGTACCGGTCCCAAGACCGACGAACCACGTCACGACGACACGATCCTGTGCGGCAACAGGCGCCACGACCAGCGCGATGACGGTCAACATCACAAGTGCGAGCGTGAAAAGCGATTTCTTGGACATCCTAACTTCCTTTATTGAACAGTAGCGACTATTGCACCAGCATTGCATTGTGAGATGGGTTTCGTCGATTCAGGCGAGGCGCTGCTCCTTTTCAAACACGCCACCCGGCATCGCGCCGGGAATCAGGCAGGACAATGGGCTGAAAGGACACGCTTCCCACTGATCTCCCCCCGCAGAGCGGCGGAAAGCAGCAGCCGAAATTATGGAAGAACCTGAATGGGATGCCGGATTTATGAGAGCGGGTCATGTGGATAGGGGAGCAGTGCCGCAGGATGGGTGCGGCAGGGGCAAAAGCAGATGCTCCCTGAATGTCCAGGTGGCGAAAAGCCAGTAAAAAAGTGGAGCGCAAAAAGACATTCTTCATGACGGCAATCTCTCAACACTGGCAGCGCGATCTGCCAGAGACCGACCGGGCAGGTGCATGCACCACGGCTGTCCACATCAGCCGCAAGCCTGAAACCCGCCGCCATCCGAGAGCGCTCCCAGTAATTTTGGGAGCGTTCCCAAACGACAAAAATTAGGGTAACATGAGTGCAATTGCGTTGTCAAGTAACTTGTTGAGATGCGCTGTCACCCGCCGTAAGACACGCTCAGCGCCGGTCAGCAGGGGTCAGTGACAGCATTGTTTACACCCTTTTTGAAAAGAGGTTTTCCCCATGATCATGCACAGCTTTAAGAACACGATCGCCCCACCAGAAATTCTTGATGGCGTCCGACGTGGAGAGGTTCCCGCTTTCTGCCTGTTCAAACATTACAACGTCGAGTCGCCCGCCCAACTGCGTGAGCTTTCGCTGGCGCTGTATGCCGCGGCACGCGAAGGCGGGCTGCCTCCGCCGCTGGTGGGCATTGATCAGGAAGGGGGGCAGTTGATCGCGGTGACGCATGGCGCAACCGAACTGCCGGGCAATATGGCGCTTGGAGCCACGCGCTCAGCGGCGCTCGCGGAGGCGGCTGGGCGCGTTTTGGGGCGTGAACTGCTGGCGATGGGGATCAATATGAATTTCGCGCCTTCGCTGGATATCAACACCAATCCTAAGAATCCCGCCATCGGCGTGCGTTCCTTTGGCGATGATCCGGCGCTGGTCAGCGAACTGGGCGTCGCGCTCATTCGCGGGATGCAGGCAGAGGGCGTGATCGCAACCGCCAAGCATTTTCCCGGTCATGGCGATACTGAAGTGGATTCGCACTACGGACTGCCCACGATCACGCATACCGCCGAGCGGATCCGCGCTGTCGAACTGGCCCCATTCCGGGCAGCGATCGAGGCTGGTGTCGAGGCGATCATGACGGCGCATATCCTGACGCAGGCGCTTGATCCTGATCATCCGGGCACACTATCACATCTCATCCTGACCCGGCTGCTGCGCGAGGAACTGGGATTTAAAGGTCTGATCGTGACGGATGCCCTCGATATGCATGCCGTCGCTGTGCTGGGGCACAGCTATATCGTGCGCCGCTCACTCGAAGCCGGCGCTGACCTGGCGATGCTGGGACATCTGCCCCATCAGTTTGAACTGACGGATGAATCGCGCCCGCTGTGGACGCCAGAGTCGATCGATCGCATCCGCCGGGCACGCGAGTCGCGCCGGACGGAGCTGCCACCGCTCAGCGTGGTTGGCAGTCCTGAACATCAGGCCATTGCGCAGCAGATCGCCGATGCCTCCGTCACACTGACCCACGGAACGCTGCCCCTGCGGCTCGGCGAAACAGACAAGCTGGCGGTGATCACCGTGCAGCCGCGCAACCTGACCCCTGCCGACTCGTCGGCGACAGTACGCATTTCCCTGCCGGAAGCGGTCGTTCGCCGCCATGCCAACACCCAGGCGCTCGAAATTCCGCGCGATGCCGAGGAAGCAGAGATCCGCGCCGCCCTGGAAGCGTGCGCCGACGCGCGAGCGGTCGTGATCGGCACGATCGATGCCTACCGGGACACCAGCCAGCAGGCGCTGGTTTCAGCGCTGGCGGAGCGAGGGCAGGCAGTGTATGTCGTGGCACTGCGCACGCCGTATGATGCGGCTTTCCTCCCGCAGGCGGCGGCGCTGCTGTGCGTGTACAGTGTCCGCGCGGTGAGCTGCGAGGCGGCGGCGAA
>SZPD01000190.1 GCA_030263515.1 Anaerolineae bacterium CFX9
TGGTTTGCGGAGCAGTTTGAAATTGGGCAGCGCTACCCTGAAAAACAGGTCAACGAGATCATTCTGCGTCATCATGAGGATTACGCGCTGATACGGCGCGATCTGGTGGATTTTGGCTTCATGGCGCGCGAAAAATCCGTCTATTGGCGCACGCCGGAACAGGCTCCGGCGGTCTCTGTGAAGGGTTGACAATTGAATCAGCCGCGTTATCCTTAGCCGCATGTTTCCCCGGCGTTTCCCGACCCCGAACTGACGACGTTCGTTCGGGGTCTTTCTATAGGGTTTCAGGAGAGCGATATCATGGCGGGCAAGGAAGTCAGCAAGATCGTGCTGGCGTACAGCGGTGGGCTGGATACATCAGTCATCGTGAAGTGGCTTCAACTCAACTACAAGGCGGAGATCATCTGCTTCACGGCCGATCTTGGGCAGGAGGAGGAGCTGGATGGACTGGAAGCGAAGGCGCTCCGTACCGGAGCCAGCAAGTTGTACATCCGCGATCTGCGTGAGGAATTTCTGACGGATTTCGTCTATCCGACCATGCGCGCCGGCGCGATCTATGAGCGTGACTACCTGCTCGGCACATCCTTCGCGCGCCCGCTGATCGCCAAGCACATGGTGGAAATTGCCGAAGCCGAAGGCGCTGACGCCGTGGCGCATGGCTGCACAGGCAAGGGCAACGATCAGGTGCGCTTTGAAGTCAGCGTGATGGCGCTCAACCCGAAGCTGAAGACGATTGCTCCGTGGCGCGAGTGGGATATTCGCTCCCGTGAAGATGCCATCGCCTTTGCGGAGGAATTCGATGTGCCGATCACCAGCACACTGAAGTCGATCTACAGCCGCGACCGGAATCTGTTCCACATGAGCCATGAGGGCGGACCGCTCGAAAATCCGTGGAATGAACCTGAAGAAGCGATGTACAAGATCACGACCAGTCCGGAGGCTGCGCCTGATCAGGCGGAGTACGTGGAGCTGGAATTTGTTCAGGGCACGCCCGCCAGCCTGAATGGAGAGTCGCTGCCGCCTGTGGAACTCTTTACGGCGCTCAACAAGATTGCGGCGCGGCACGGCATCGGCCGCAATGACATGGTCGAAAATCGCCTTGTCGGCATGAAGAGCCGCGGCGTTTATGAAACGCCCGCCGGCACGGTGCTGCGCAAGGCGCATCAGGCGCTGGAGAGCATCTGCCTCGATAAGCACACGATGCACTACAAGGACATTCTGGCGGTCAAGTATGCGGAGCTGGTCTATAACGGGCTGTGGTATACCCGCCTGCGCGAGGCGCTCGATGCGTTCGTCAATGTAACCCAGGAAAATGTGACGGGCACGGTTCGGCTCAAGCTGTACAAGGGCAATGTCATGGTTGCAGGGCGAAAGAGTCCCTACAGCCTGTATCGTGAGGATTACGCATCCTTCGGCGAAGAAGATGTCTACAATCAGAAGGATGCTGAAGGCTTCATCCAATTGTTCGGTCTGCCGGTGAAGGTGGAGGCGCTGCTCTCCATCGATGGCGGAGGCAAGAGCCGCTACAAGCAGCCGGACTATTCGCGTTTCAAGCGGGATTAGCTCTCATTCGGGCGCGTAATAGGCGGGGCGTTTGTCATCAGCGCTCCGCCTTTTTTGTTGATCTGCCGCCTGTGGTACGATCATCCGGATGTACAGTGGGGACACATTTTTTTGAGAGAGCGGACGAATGGTGTTGTGGAGCGGGCGCTTCAGTGCGCCGTCAGATGAAGACCTGCGTAAGCTGAATGACAGTCTGCCGTTCGACAAGCGGATGTGGCGGCAGGATATTCAGGGAAGTATCGCTTATGCGCAGGCCATTGCGCAGGCGGGTGTGATCACGCAGGCTGAAGCGGCAGAAATTGTCGAAGGACTCAACCGGGTTTACGCAGAGTTCGAGGCAGGAACATTTGAGTTCAGGGCAGGCGATGAGGACATTCACACGGCTGTTGAGCGCAGGCTGACGGAACTGATCGGACCCGTCGGCGGCAAGCTGCACACGGGCAGGAGCCGCAACGATCAGGTGGCGACCGATTTTCGCCTCTGGACGATGCAGGCGATCAGTGAGATCGACTCTCGCCTGGCAGATCTGCAAGCCGCCCTGATCGCAGCGGCGGAAAATCATGTCGAGACGGTCATGCCCGGTTACACGCACTTGCAGCCCGCCCAGCCGATCACGGCGGCGCACTGGCTGCTGAGCTTCTTCTGGATGATCCGGCGCGATCGGGAGCGCATGGCAGAAATCCTGCGCCGCACTTCAGCCAGTCCGTTGGGGGCTGGGGCGCTGGCGGGCAATCCGTTTCCCGTCAACCGGGAAGCGCTGGCGCGCGCTCTGGGGTTTGAGCGTGTGATCCAGAACAGCCTGGATGCGGTCAGCGACCGTGATTTTGTTGCAGAGACGCTGTTTGCCTTTTCGCTCGTCGGCATTCATCTCAGTCGGCTTGGGGAAGACATCATCCTCTACAGCAACCCGACGTTTGGGTACATCACGCTCGACGACCGGTACAGCACCGGCTCCAGCATCATGCCGCAGAAGCGTAATGCCGACCCGATGGAACTGGCGCGCGGCAAGGCAGGGCGGCTGATCGGCACGCTGACCGGCATGCTCGCCACGCTGAAAGGGCTTCCAAGCACGTACAACAAGGATTTGCAGGAAGACAAGGAATCGCTCTTCGACTCTGTCGATACCCTGAGCGGACTCCTGCCCGTGGTGACTGCCATCATCGCGACGCTCAGGCTCAACCCGGAGAGGATGCGCGCCGCGCTTGATGAGGATCTGCTGGCGACTGACCTGGCCGAATATCTGGTGCGCCGAGGCATGCCGTTTCGGCAGGCGCATCACGTCGTGGGCACGGCGGTGCGCATGGCGGCGGAGCAGGGCGTTCGGCTGTCTCAGCTCTCGCTGGAGACGTATCAGTCTCTCTCTGAATTGTTTGGCGAGGATGTTTACGAAGTCTTTGATTTTGACTTGTCCGTTCAGCGCCGCGCAGTCACCGGCGGCACTGCGCCTTCGGCAGTCCGCGAGCAGCTCACGGCAGCCCGGTCGTGGCTGGCTGAGCACTAGACGCCCTGCACAACTGGATTCGGGCAGGTTGGACGAACTTTGTGAGGAATTGCTCAATTTTCACGAACGGGGTTGACAGCCTTGTTGAATATGGATACGCTATCGCATAGTAGTTGTGAAGAGCTGAACGAAAACGTCATGTCTGTCGCTCGTCCGTCGAACATCCTCAGCCTTATTGTAGTAATCCTTCTCGTTGTCCTTATTATTGGCAGCGGGCTTTAATGGCTTGGGTGGTCGTCAAACCGTAGACGCGCGAACAAACGCGAACACGAAAACCCCCAAGACGGGGGTTTTTTCGTTCAAGAGCACTAATCGAGGCACATCATGAAACCGCAGGAACATAAAAACACATTCGAGACTGAACCGACCAGCCCGTGGACGGAGTCCTTTCAATCCGCCGCTGGCATGGCGGAGCCTCAATTCGCCTCTGCGCGCGCCCATGCTGCGCCCATGATGGCGGATGAGACCTTTACGCCCACCCATGACGCGCTTTCCGACATTTACAACTGGGGTATCCCGGTTTAAGAGGCGGAGAGCGCGTTTTTTATTTACTGGATCAGCCGGACAGAGAGGGAACTTATGCCCGCAAAAGTGATATGGAAGAATGGTGAATTCATCGGATGGGACTCGGCAAACGTCCACATCACGACGCATGCCCTGCATTACGGGTCGAGTGTCTTCGAGGGAATTCGCGCCTATGCAACCCCCAAAGGACCCGCGCTGTTCCGGCTTGGTCCACACATGCAGCGCCTGATCAATTCCTGCAAGATCGCCAAAATCGATCTGCCGTACACCGTTGAAGAACTGAATCAGGCAGCGATAGAGACAGTACGCCGAAATGAACACGACTCCTGCTATATGCGCCCGATCGTCCTTCGTGGGGCAGGTCCGCTCGGCGTGGAAGGTCGCAAGAACCCGGTCGATACCTATATTTTTACACTCGAATGGGGGAGGTATCTCGGCAAGGAAGCGATCGAGCAGGGTGTCGATGTGCAGATCAGTTCCTGGCGACGGATCGCGCCGGATACATTCGCATCCCTGGCGAAAATCGGCGGGCAGTATGTCAACAGCCAGTTTATCAGCATGGAAGCGCATGATAACGGTTTTTCCGAGGGAATTGCGCTGGACTACAACGGCTACGTCAGCGAGGGCGCGGGCGAGAACATCTTCGTCATCCATGATGGCGTCGTCTATACACCGGGACCCGGCTCATCCATCCTGCTCGGCATCACGCGCGATAGTGTGCTGACCATCCTGCGCGATCTCGGCTATACCGTGCGTTACGAAGCGATCCCGCGAGAAATGCTGTACATCGCCGACGAGATCTTCTTCACCGGCACGGCAGCAGAAGTGACGCCGATCCGGTCGATCGATCGCATCCAGATCGGATCAGGCTCGCGCGGACCGATCACGAAGGCGGTGCAGGACGAATTTTTCGCGATTACCACCGGCAAAAAGGAAGATCCATACGGCTGGCTGACGGTTGTTCCGCAGTTGGAACCCGGCGCCTAGCCGCAGGAACAGCGGAGGACTTTACGATGGGCAAGATTCTGAACGGTGCAGAAATCCTGATGGAGTGCCTTCTTCGGGAAGGCGTGGATGTGATTTTCGGTTATCCCGGTGGGGCTATCCTGCCGGCGTATGATGCCCTGACGAAGTATCCGCAGATTCATCACGTTCTGGTACGCCACGAGCAGGGCGCATCGCACATGGCGGATGGATATGCCCGTGCGACGGGCAAGGTCGGCGTTGCGATGGCGACCAGCGGACCCGGCGCGACCAACCTTGTGACGGGTATTGCGACGGCGATGATGGACTCCTCGCCCATCGTCTGCATCACCGGGCAAGTGCCGCGCGGGACGATCGGCTCAGATGCCTTTCAGGAAACCGACGTTACTGGCGTCACGCTGCCGGTGACCAAGCACAATTACCTGGTGATGGATATTCACGAGCTGCCCTACATCATCAAGGAAGCGTTCTATATTGCGCGGAGTGGGCGTCCCGGCCCTGTCCTGATCGATATCCCGAAGGATATCCAGACTGAGAAGATCGAGTTTGTTTACCCTGAAGGCGAACCCCGCCTGCCCGGCTATCGCCCGCCGCAGCGCGCAGAAGAAAGCGATGTTCAGCGCGCTCTCGAACTGATCCACGAAGCCCAGCGCCCGATCATCCTGGCGGGGCACGGCATCCTGATGAGCGGCGCAATGTCTGAACTGCGCGAACTGGCAGAGCGGGCACAGATTCCCGTTGCGCTGACTCTGCTGGGGAAGGGCGCTATCCCGGAAGATCACCCGCTGACCATCGGCATGATGGGGATGCATGGCGAAGCCGCCTCGAATTATGCCATTCAGGATGCCGATCTGCTGATTGCGCTGGGCATGCGTTTCGATGACCGCGTGACCGGCAATCTCAAAACGTATGCGCCGCATGCCCGGAAGATTCATGTCGATATCGATCCTTCAGAGATCAACAAGAACGTCCGCGTCGATGTCGGCATGGTGGGCGACCTGAAAACGGTGCTGAATCAGCTTCTGCCGGGTTTGCAGTCCAAGACGCATCCGGAGTGGCTCAATCGCATTCGTGACTGGCAGGAAGACAGTGATGAGCGCGATATCATCAAGCGGGATATCCGCGGCACGCTGCTCGGCGCGCAGGTCATCAACGATCTGTGGCGCTTTACGGGCGGCGAAGCCATCACGGTCAGCGATGTCGGGCAGCACCAGATGCTGGAAGCGCAGTATTACCCGCATCAGCGCCCGCGCACGATGATCACCAGCGGCGGTCTCGGCACGATGGGTTTCGGGCTGCCCGCGGCGATTGGCGCAAAGTTCGGCTGCCCCGATGAGGAAGTGTGGGCGATTGTTGGCGATGGCGGATTCCAGATGACGCTGTGTGAACTGGCCACCGCCAAACAGGAGAACGTCGGCGTCAAGATCGCCATCATCAACAACAACTTCCTCGGCATGGTGCGCCAGTGGCAGGAACTCTTCTACGAAGAACGATACAGCGCCACGCCGATGTTCAACCCGGATTTCGTCAAGCTGGCTGAGGCTTACGGCATCCCGGCGATGCGTGTGACCGAGCGTGAACAGATCGAAGAGTCAGTTCGGTTTGCGCGCAGCCACGAAGGACCCGTCCTGATCGAGTACATGGTGCAGAAGGAAGAGATGGTTTACCCGATGGTTCCTGCGGGCGCTGATCTGCACGCGATGATTCGCCGGCCCAAGCCGGAAGAGGAGAAATAACCATGCCCGATTCCAAGCCGAGCAAGCACATTCTCGTGGCGCTGGTGGAAAACAAGCCGGGTGTCCTTAACCGTGTTGCCAGCCTGTTTCGCCGCCGCAACTTCAACATGGACAGCCTGACCGTTGGGCGCACGCACCGCGAACACATTTCCCGCATGACGATCGTGGTCGATGCCACGCGCAATGATGGCTGGCGCATCGCTTCCAACCTTTTCAAGCTGGTGAATGTGATCGATGTGCAGATCGTCTCCAATGAGCCGCATATCAGCCGCGACCTGGCACTGATCAAGGTGAAGGCGCACGATGCCGACTCCCGCAATGCGCTGACGCAGATCTGTGACCAATATCCGGCGCGCATTGTCGATATCGGACCGGAGGTGGCGATCGTGGAGATGTGCGCGCCGACAGAGATGCTTGAGCAGTTGATTGAGGAACTCAAGCCGCTGGGCATTGTGGAGCTTGTCCGCACGGGCGTGGTTGCGATGGGGCGCGGCGTGCGCATCCTCGATTCGAAGTTCGAGCCGGTAGTGCCGGTCACGGCAAATCAGAATGGCAATACCACCTATCAGGTGTATGGCGTCTAGTTGATTGGGGTTGGGGTGCGCGGCGAGCGCCGCCGCATCCCTCATCGTTACCGCAAGAGGGAAGGGAACGCTTTTTATGGCCACGATGTTTTACGACAAGGACGCAGATCTCTCGCTGCTCAATGGCAAGACGATTGCCGTGATCGGCTATGGCAGCCAGGGACATGCGCACGCGCTCAATGCCAGAGACAGCGGCATGAACGTCATCATCGGTTTGTATGAAGGCAGCAAGAGCGCGGAGAAGGCGCGGCAGGACGGGCTTGAAGTCTATTCTGTGGCTGAGGCGACCCGACGTGCTGATATCGTCATGATCCTGATCCACGATACGCTTCAGGCACAGGTATATCAGGAGTCGATCGGCGCAAACCTCAAGCCTGGGGCTATGCTGATGTTTGCGCATGGCTTCAACATTCATTACGGTCAGATCCAGCCGCCCGCCAATGTGGACGTGGCGATGGTTGCGCCGAAGGCTCCCGGTCACCGTGTCCGTGAAGTCTTCAGGGAAGGCGCTGGCACGCCGGGGCTGATCGCGGTGCATCAGGATGCCACCGGAAATGCTCATGCCCTTGCGCTGGCGTATGCAAAAGCGATCGGCTGCACGCGCGCCGGTGTGATCCAGACAACGTTCAAGGAAGAAACTGAAACCGATCTTTTCGGCGAGCAGGTCGTGCTCTGCGGCGGTGTCACCGCGCTGGTGCGCTCCGCCTTCGAAACGCTCGTCAAAGCGGGCTATCAGCCGGAAGTTGCGTATTTTGAGTGTCTGCATGAGCTGAAGCTGATCGTTGACCTGATGTATGAGGGCGGGCTGAGCTACATGTGGTACAGCGTGAGCGATACGGCGGAGTACGGCGGCTACACCGTCGGCGATCAGGTCGAGCAGGAAGTGAAGGAACACTTCATGGAGACGCTGACCAAGATTCAGGATGGAACGTTTGCTCGGCAGTGGATCGATGAAAACAAGGCAGGCCAGCCGAAGTTCAAGGCGCGCCGCCAGACTGAGCATGATCTGCTGATCGAAAAGGTGGGCGCGGAACTGCGCCAGATGATGCCTTTCCTGAAGGCGAAGTCCATTAAACAGCAGTGATCCGGGGAAGATGTTCGTGAAGCTGCACCGTTTCAGCGATGTCCGACAGTTTTATCCGCTGGTTGAAGAATTTCTCGTCCAGCATGAGGCCGAAAACTGCCTGCTGATCGGCACGCTCAGCGTGCGCCTGCGCGAGCAGACGGATAGCGGCGATCTCTATCTGGCTTTTGTGGAAGCAGATGGAGTCGTGGTGGGTGCAGCGATGCGAACGCCGCCTTACGGCATGGTCCTTTCGCAGTCCGAAAGTGATGAAGCGGTGGATCTGATCGCCGGGGATGTCTTTGCTCACTACGGGGATACCATTCCGACCGTGAACGCGGTGAAGCATGTGGCGCATCGTTTTGCCGGGCGTTACAGCGCGCTGACGGGGTTGACAGCCGAGATCGATGTGGCGGAGCGTATCTACCGCCTTGA
>SZPD01000191.1 GCA_030263515.1 Anaerolineae bacterium CFX9
GGCGGCGGTAATCCGGGACGGGGCAACCCTGGCGGTGGTAATCCCGGCGGTGGCAATCCGGGTGGTGGTCCTCCCGGCGGCAATCCTGGGCGGGGACCGGGCGGCTAGAACCCTGATCTGAGAAACATCATAATTGCAGCAAAGAGCGCCAGCCTTCGACGGAAAGCTGGCGCTCTTTATATGCAGAAGGTGATCCTGGCTAGGGTAAAAGCTGAACTTCGAGCGTCATTTCGGGTGTGGCTGCTGACGATTCAGCAGGGACGAGCTGGCTGCTGGCGACGCCCGCGATCAGGATGATCGCCAGCGCCACGCACACCAGCACGTAAAAAATAGTCTCGAAAGAAATCGGCTGCGGATCAGTTTCCATCATGGCGCAGAATACTACCGCGACGCCTTCCGGAAACGCAACTTTCTTTCGCTCAGCCACGTATACCCCTAATAGCATGGGTAGCGCGGATCAGGGTGAAGGCCAGCATGGTACAATCAGGACATGGTGGAGTGAGTTCGAGGAGTGACGTCTGGAATGGCTCCCTGGTGGGGAACACGGCAGTACGTTTCACCGCGCCTGCAGCTCGAGGTCAAGGCGATGCGCGTCACGTTCGGCGATACCTTTCGCCTGGTCGTGCCGGAAAACAACAACCCGATCTACTGGCTGGGCGATGTGGAAATTAACATGGTCACCGAGCATATGCCGCAGCGGGAACACCGCCTGAAAATCCTCTATCCCCATGATTACCCGAACCGCCCGGCTGAAGCCTACGTACAGCGCCCGCGCGTTTACAGCGAGAAGCATCAGTACGAGGACGGTCAGTTATGTCTGTTCAACCCGAAGGACGGCGAACAGTACGGCTGGAATCCCGGCAAGTCAACAGCGGTGACAGTGGCTGGGTGGGCGATTCAGTGGCTTTATGCCTACTACACATGGCGCGCCACCGGCGAATGGCCCGGCATCGAGGAACGTGTCGATCCCAATACGCCGCTGCCGCCGCGCCGCTGGAGGTAGGCTGATGCGTCGTAATATCACGCATGGACGGGGTGTGCCCAATCTGGTGGTGTCGCAGCGCGTGATCGACAAGATGCAGGCTGCCGCCAATCAGCATATGGAAGATGAAACCGGCGAAGCGATGGTCGGGCTGCTCACACCCGGCACGCTGACCAACGGCGTGCCGACGATCTACGTGCTCGACACGATCTCGCCGGATGAAAGCGCCGTCCGGCAGTTCCATACCTTTCAGCAGGGCGATGAGCGCCAGGACGAGCTGATCTGGTGGCTTCAGGAAAACTGGCGCATGATGCGCGAGAAGCGCGTCGGACTGTTCGGCAAGGCAGTCGCGCCGAAATGGGATGTGCCGCTGCGCTATCTTGGCGACTGGCACAAACAGCCGGGATACATGATCCAGCCCAGCGGTGGCGACCTCTCTACCGCGCTTGACTGGATCGACGATCCGGATAACCGGATGGAATTTCTGCTCGCGCCGATCGTGACGCTCGATCATCCTTCGACGATCAGCGAGTCGAGCGTGACGACCAACTATCTGATGCTGCCGCAGGGCGACGGCACATCGATCCGGGTTGATTTCTGGTATATCGATCGGGACACGCGGCTGTTTCAGCCGATCGCGCCGACCCTTTACCCGGAAGGGCAGCTTCCTTCGCTGGCTGGCTATCCCTGGCATCTGTCAGATCCGCGCCGCCTTGAGGATGAGCTGCAACTGCTCAAGGGAGACCGGCTGTTCAGCTCGATCACGCTCTGGAATGCGGACAATGAACCGCCGCTGGAAATCTGTTTCCTGACGGCGCGCATGGGCGCAGACAAGCTGATCATTCTGATAACGCCGCACGATTACCCCCATCGCCCGCCCAGCGTGCGCACTGCGCCGTTCATTCAGATGGGCGCGGGCGATGATATGTACAAGGTCTTTGAGCAGGCCTGGAAAGCCTCTCAACCGCTCAGCTACGATCTGGCATGGTCGCCTGAGAAAACCCTGCTGGAGGTCGTCCACGCCGTCGAGAAAGCGCTCGGCATTCACCGGCCGGGAACGCCTGCGGAGACACTGCCGGAGACCGAGGCAGAAAAGAGGGATGCATGACCTGGGATCGTGTGGAGCGGACGCTGGGCGCGTCCAATCTGGAAACCCTGCGCGGCAGGCATGCAGGTATCATCGGGCTGGGGTCGGGCGGTGGGTTCGTCGCGCTGGCACTGGCGATGAGCGGCGTCGGCGCGTTCACGCTGATCGATGATGATACGCTCGAAGCCTCGAACATCATGCGTCACGTCGCCGACCGGCGCTATCTCGGTCAGCCGAAAGCGGCGGCGGTTGCGGATCTGATCGCCCAGCGCAACCCGGAAGCCCGTCTTGAAGTGCGGATCGGGCGATTTGAAGATCATCTGGACGCGCTCAACGGCATCGATCTGCTGGTGTGCGCGGTAGACGGAGAACTGTCGAAGTACAAGATCAACGAGGTCGCCCTGCAGCGCAATCTGCCGGTCATTTATGCCGGCGTCTATGAGCGCGGCGAAGGCGGCGACGTGTGCATGATCGAACCGTATGACGGCCCCTGCTATGCGTGCTGGGCTGGCGCGCTCCGCGAGGATATCGCCGTCAGACGCGACAGCGGTGAGGCACTCGATTACGGCATGATCGGCGAGGATGGCACGCTTGAGGCAGAGCCGGGACTGTGGATCCATGTGACGCGGGTGGCGTCCGTACAGGCGGATATGGCGCTCAACGCGCTGCTGCGCAGTACGCCGGCACACCGCCCCACACCGGGAAACACGGTCATCCTTGCCAATACGCAGCTTGAGATCATCGACGGTGAACCCAGCTTGCCGTATACTGCTATCTGGGCGACGATCGATCGCGATCCCGACTGCCTGGTCTGCGGAGATGCGACCTACGCGGCACAGCGGCTGTCAGAAAAAGGGACGCCGGATGAGGCCGTCTCGCTGGATGAACTGATGGCAGAAAGCGGGCTGGCGCTGGATCGGGGTATGCAAGAGACGAGTGAGGAAGATGTATCGTGAGCGAAATGACCAACCGCCCTTCAGATGAGATGATTCCTTCATCCGGGTCAGACATGCCGGAGACATCGCCCGCGCCCGCGGCAGAAGCGGGCTACGAAGAACGCCTGGAACGCCTCGGCGGTGAGCCGGCCCCTGCGATCACGCCGGAAGAATTTGCGCGGCTTCAGCGTGCCGGTCAGGTACACATCGACGAGCGCGGTCGCGTCCGCGCCACGCGCCGGTCGGATGCTGAAGCGGGCGTCTCGCTGCGCAAACGCCGCGCATGGTACACACTTGACTGACTATTCAGACGAGACTCCTATGCCCTCGCCAGAGACGCTGGTCGATGAACTGCGCAGACGGGGTGATCTGCGCGATGCCCGCGTCGCTGAGGCGTTTCTGAGCATTCCGCGCGCGGCATTCCTGCCCGGCCTCCCGCTGGAGCAGGTCTACTCGGACGAAGCGATCGCCACCAAGCGCGACCCAAACGGCACTGTGATCAGTTCCTCCAGCCAGCCGAGCATGATGGTGCTGATGCTGGAGCAGCTTCGCATCAAGCCGGGGCAGAACATCCTTGAGATCGGCACAGGAACCGGCTATAACGCCGCGATCATGCAGTACCTCGTTGGCGAACGCGGTCACATCACGACCATCGAGCTTGATCCGCAGCTTGCCGAAACCGCGATGGCAAATTTGCAGCGTGTGGCGATGGGCAGCCTCGTCCGCGTCGTGCAGGCAGACGGCGCAGGCGGGTTTGCGCCGCGCGCATCCTACGATCGCATCATCGCCACTGCGGGAATCTGGGACGTGCCGCGTACCTGGGTGCAGCAGCTCAAACCGCGCGGCATCATCGTTGCGCCGTTCTGGCTGGAAGGTTTCCAGTACAGCGCTGCCTTCCATCTTCAGCCAGACGGCACGCTCTACAGCGAGCATAACCTGCCCTGCGGCTTCATCCGGCTGAAAGGCGCAGCAGTTGGCGACGATATGACCTATCGCATCGGCAATTCACTCTATCTGCAAGCCAGCGGCAGCATCGATCCGGTGCAGATCGAGATGCTGCTCTCCAACGACGCCGATACAGCCTATCTCGGCTACTCGCTCACACCGCAGGATTACACCTTCAGCGTGATTCCGTATCTGGCGCTCAACCTGCCGGAAAATCTGACGCTGGCGGCTTACGGTGTCCTCGACGATGCTCAGCCCTATGGCATCGACAGCGGCGGCTTCGCCATCATCGGGCGCGGAACCGCCTGCTTTGTCACGGCGCGCGGCAACGGCAAGGGATACAGCTTCGGCAGCGCAGACGCCATCCTCGTCATGCAGGATATCCTGACGCGCTGGAATTATGCGGGACGCCCCCGCCTTGAGCGGCTGCGCCTGCGCCTCTCGCCGATCAGCGCGGGGCATCCGTCCGGCGCGCGAGGCAGGGTCTTCCAGCGGCGGGATCATTACGTTGAGGCATGGTTTGCATGACGAATTTCCTTCGCCCGCGCGGCATTTTGCGATAAAAAAGAATCAGCGGCGCACCGCGCGCATCGTTCCCGACCGTCCAGCGTGTGAAAGGGGTTTCCCATGACCGAGACCAACGGCTATGTGCTCGTCATCGGTTCAGCCTGCACTGAGATCAAGGCGCACGTGCCGGATACGGAGTCCTTGCAATGGGATCATGCCACGCTGGGCGAGATCCGCAGCAGCGTCAGCGGAACGGCGCGCAACATCGCCGAAAATCTGGCGCGTCTTGAAGTACGGACGGTGCTGCTCTCAGCGATCGGACGAGATGCCCCCGGACGGCGCGTTTACCGGCAGACCCGCAAAGCAGGGGTGCGCTGCAAATATGTCCGCGTGATCGACGATGAGCGCACCAGCACCAGCGTCACCCTGCTCCGCCCGGATGGCGAACCCGCCTACGTGATCAGCGATTATCGTGTGATGGAGCATATCGACCGCGAATATCTTGAAGCGCATGAGTCTCTGTTTGCCCGTGCCGACATGATCGTGATCGACGCGACGCTGAGCGAGGAAGCGCTGGCGACGGTTTTTTCGCTGGCGGCACGGCACAACGTCCGCGTTTCCGCCGATCCGACGGCTCCCCTGCTCGCCAGCCGCCTGTGCCCTTACGTCAGCCAGTTGTTCATCGTGACGCCCAACGCCACCGAGACGACCGCGCTGTGCGGCATCGAGGACCCCGCGCGCGACCGTGATACCGCCACCGACGCCGCGCGCCAGCTCAACAGCATGGGCGCGCAGATCAGCGTCGTGACGCTCGGCGATCAGGGGGTGGCTTACGCCTCCAGCGGCGGGGGCGGCTACATTCGGGCGGTCAAAGTGCCTGTTGTGGATTCTACCGGCGGCGGCGACGCCTTCAGCGGCGCGGTGATCTTCGGCTTGCTGAACGCAGTCGAGATCGACGAAGCGATGCGGCTTGGCATGACGGCGGCGGCGCTCACCGTCGGCAGCCGCGAGACCGTCGTGCCGACTCTCAGCCAGGAAATGCTTTACGATAATCTGGTGATCTGATATCGAGCAGACGGTTCAGCAGCCTGCCGCAGATCCAGCGCCAAAGCAGGCTGCATCCCCCGCAAATTTCGGATTGTGCGCAGGGAAAATTGGTATAGAATCGAATCTGTAACTCACACAGTCCTATCGCATTCCTGAGTTCAAAACCCGGCGGTCGAGACCACGGGTTTTTATCTTGAATGCGCGCAGAAACGCAGGCAGGCATGACAGAACCCAGCACAAGCACGGGCACGGTCGAGCCGATCGCGCCGGAACAAGCCCGAAAGATCCTTGATGACGCCATCGCTGCCCGCTGTGGAGACGACTGGCAGGATGAAGGCTCTGGCTGGCTGCTGGTGAGCGGCAACGACTATACAGTGCGCCTGACTCGCGGCGACATGAACTACGATTTTTATGTCGATCTGCTGGGTAACGTGACCGTTGAGGAAAAGCCGATCAACCCGGCGCAAGCCAGCGGACGCCTGATCGCATGGGTGTTCCTGGGGCTGGCGCTGGCGATCGCCTATCTGATTGCGCGGGCTGTGGGGTGGCTGTAAGGGTATTCCTGGGGCGGCATGCCGCGCTGATCGCCGTGATCGTGCTCATCACGATCATCGCGCTGCCCACGCTGACCTACCCGCTGGGACGCGATCAGGGCGAGTTTGCCGTGATCGGGCGCGGGCTGCTGATGGGGCGCGTGCCCTACGTCGATCTGTGGAACCCGAAGCCGCCCGCGATCTTTTACATTTACGCCGCCGCGATGACGCTTTTCGGTCAGACCGTTCCCGCCGTGAGGGCGATCGATCTGCTGATGTTCCCGCTGCTGGCGGTCGGGCTGTACTGGCTCGGCATTCGGCTGCACAGCCGGCGTATGGGCGTCTGGACGGCGCTGCTGTTCGGCGCGTTCTACTTCAGCGAGACCTTCTGGACACTGACGCAGAACGACGGGATTGCGCTGCTGCCGATGACATGGGCGATGGTCTGCGCGTTTGAAGCGGCGTACAGCCAGAATCAGCGGCAGGCGGTGGGCTGGGCATTTGCGGCGGGTTTGCTGGCGGGCTGGGTCATCTGGTTCAAGTACCCGTTTGCCCTGTTCGTGCTGGCGCTGGTGATCACGCTCTGGCTGATCCGCCGCCAGGGACACAGCGCCTTCGATCTGCCGTGGCGGGAACTGCTGGCGCTTTCAGCCGGCGGGCTGCTCACGACGGGCGGCGGCGTGATCGTCATGATGCTGATCGGCGCATGGCACGATCTGGTGGTGAGCGCCCAGGTCACGGCGTCCTACACGGCGCTGGGGCTGACTCCGCAGGCGTTTGCCGAAGGGATGGTCACCGCCCTCAGCTACCGGTGGGCGCACTGGGGAGGGCTGCTTGTGCTGGCCGGGGTGGCGCTGGCTTCCGGCGTGCTGCGTCGCCATTCGCCGGAAGGCGGGCTGGCATGGCGGCAGTGGCGCTCTGTCCTGATATGGCTCGGAGCCGGGCTGGCGATCATGCTGGTGCAGGCCAAAGGCTATGATTATCACTGGCTGCCGATGCTCTCGCCGCTGGCGCTGCTGGCAGGGCGTGGGCTGATCTTCCTGCTCGACGGCATGGGGGCAAGCTCGCGCGGGCTTCAGCGGGCGCTGCGCGTCATCGCGCTGATGGCGATCTGCGCGATCCCGATCAGCACTATCTGGGGACGGGCGCTGCCGTATCTGACGGGGCGCGAGGATCAGGCGGCGTATTTCCGCCATTTTCAGGCAGGCGAATTCATCGCAGAAGAGTCGCTGCTGGTGTCCGAATATCTGCGCGCGCGCGTCGTGCCGACTGACTCGCTGTTCATCTGGGGCTTCCGTCCGGAAGTCTACTACATGAGCGAGCTGCTGCCGGCGACGCGCTACATCTTTCATTTTCCGCTGGTCGGAGATTGGTATCCACAGGAGTGGCGTGAAGACAATGTAGAGGTGTTGTGGGCGGCGATGCCGCCGTATGTGCTGGTGCTGAAAGGCGATTACATGCCCTGGGTGACTGGTAGTGAGGATGATTCCGACACTCTGCTTCAGTCTTACGATGATCTCAATGACTGGTTGATCTATAATTACGAGCGCGATGCGCAGATAGGCACATTCCAGATATGGAGACGCTCTCCGTAGCAACCCTTGACCTGCTCAATCGTGAGATGACCGACTCTCACACGGATGACTACACCAGGCAGCAGACCATAATGCACGTTCGCCCCGCCCGCTCAAACGACATCCCGGAGATTGCCGAGCTGATCGAGCCGTTTGTGGATGATGGCAAGCTGCTGGCGCGCACCTATGACGAGTTCGATGAGCTGCTGCCGAATTTCTTCGTCGCCATCGCCGAGGAAGACGATGGCTACCACGAGCCGCGCATTCTGGGCTGCGCCGCGCTGGAGATCTATTCTCCCAAGCTGGCGGAGATCCGCAGCCTGGCAGTTTCGAAGGATGCGCAGGGGCGCGGCGTTGGCAAGATGCTGGTCGATGCCTGCGTTCAGCGGGCACGTGAGCGCGGCATTCTCGAAGTGATGGCGATCACTTCCTCCGATGGCTTCTTTCAGGCGTGCGGCTTCGATTACACGCTGCCCGGAGCCAAGCGGGCGCTCTTCCTGCAAACACGGGATAACTGACCGTCATCGACCTCACCCGCTTTGCTGAAGTTGGGTGAGGTCTCTCTTTTACGCAATCGCTACGCATGCCTAACGACTGCCCTACGCTGGCGAAGGGTCTGAGAGAGAGACAGCCGCGACTAGTACTTTAGTCCCATTCAGCCGAAACTCGAAACCCCTCTATGCTGAAATTCCAGCGAGACATCATGTGTCGCCAATGCGACTTTGCGAGATGGGATTTCGCGCATGTACGCCGATAACGAACTGCTGTTTCCGCACCACGT
>SZPD01000192.1 GCA_030263515.1 Anaerolineae bacterium CFX9
GCTGACCGTCAGGAAGATGCCGCCGATGCGGATCGTCTGCCCCGGCTGGATCACGCCGAACCCGCCGACTGTCGTCGCCTGCGTTGTGCCGGTGGCAACGTGCCGGTCGATCACGCTGATCGTGCCGCCGCTGGCAGTCGGTTCTGTGCCGAGATTGGCGACATCGAGCTGGATCTCCATCGCCTGGCCGCAAACCGGCGGATCGGGGTTGAGCAGGATGATACCCACGACCAGATCAGCGTTGCCGGAAGCAGGGGCGGTCGTCGGCCCTGCAGGCGGCGCAGTCACAGGTGGCAGCGTCGGCGGGATGGGAGTCTGCGTTGGCGGCGGAGGACCTGGATCGCGCGGCAGCGACGAGATATCGCCTTCCACCGTCAGCAGCCCGCCAAAAACCCAGCCCTGCGTGTTGTAGTAAACCACCTTGTACCAGTCACCCGCCGGGTTGACCGCAACGATTTCCGCCGTCTGCCCCGCGGCAAAACTTCCGATCGGCGGGTTGAAGATCGTGCCCGGCCCACTGCGGACGTTGATGCCCTGCGTGAAGCGCGCAATCGGCACACTCGGCTGAGTCGGCGCAGTCGTCGGAGGGGTTGTTGGCGGAAGCGCACTGGTCGGCAGCGCGCCGCTGCCCCCCGTGCCGGGGATGTTCAGCGGGGCGATCGTGGGACGAATGCGTGTGTTGGTCGCGTTCGCCTGCACAGTCGGCAGCGCAGAAGTTGGCGCGATCACATCAGGCGCAGTCGTGGCGGGTGGAGCCTGCGTATTCTCGGATTCGCTGATGCCGCTGGTGGCCACCACAGTGAATGAGACGCTCGCCGGATCGCTGGCAGTGCCATCGGCGCGGAAGGCGGTCACGCTGGCGCTGTGAGCGCCGGGCCCTGCCGCTGTCCATGAGCGCGTAATGCTGAATGACAGCGCGCCGGCGGCATTCGGGTTTGCCGCGCTGTCGATGATCACATCATCCACAGCGACTTCGACGCGCGCGATATCCTCACCTGCATTCGTGATCAGCGCCTGGACGTTGACGCTGACTCCTTCCAGATAGGTTGCATTTGGGATGGGGGAAACGATCCGTACCACAGGCGCACCCGTCACAGACTGATTATCGGTGCGCGGTGCGGCGCTCAACGAACAGCCTGCGGCAGCCACCCAGGTCGTCAGCGCCAGCAGGATCATGACTCGTCTCAGATGGGCGCGTTGGCTCTGCCTCATCGCGTGCAGCTCCTCAAAATCCTCAAAAGCGGTCTCACTTTAGCACCGGACACGCCATTTGTGTAGATGCGCAGCACAACCGTTGATGAAGCGTTGGTCAGAATGCAGAGAAACTGCCCCCCATCTCCTGCACCTCAACGCGCACCCCCATGATGCGCGACGGGATGATCTCATCCTCATCAAGCTCATCCTCATCGACTTTTTCATCCACCATGACGATCAGGGCGATCTCATCGGTCTCTCTGCCGTCTTCATGGGCATAGCCGACGCCAACGCCGATCACATGCGGAAGCTGCATCAGGCGATCCTGATACAACTGCTGAACGCGCAGCGCGTACTGATAACGCTCATCATGTTCCCTGTGTTCCATCGCAGCCCCCAGCTCGTTAGACGGTCGAAGACGACGGATGACGTGCTTTTCTACAGATCGACGCCCAGCGCATCCAGCACTATCTGGATCGGCGTGAAGATCGTCGCCTGCGCAGAACCGGCAAACAGCAGACCGACAGCCCGATTCTCGGAGGCATCCACCACCAGCGAACCGCTGTCTCCGCCCTGGCTCATCCCCTGTGCGATCACCTGGTTGACGAAACGCGCTGTCCTCGTGCCGCGCATCGTGCTGTAGGAAATGTTGACGGTTGCGTTCAGCAGGATAATGTTGCCTTCGGTGTATTCGGTCGTGCGGCCATATTTGCGGACGCGCATTCCCAGCGTCGGTTCCTTGGCCTCGTTGACAATCCCGATCGTGCGGATGTCGTCACTGAAGATGCCCGGATTGATCGGGCGTGCCAGCGCCGCATCAACACGATTCTCTGGCTGAACATTCTGCGCGCGCGCCGCCACCGGGGTAGGCATCATCGCCTGTGCCGCGGCGGTCTGGGCTGCCAGCGCCTGCGCAGTCGTCGCTGTGACGCGCTGCTGACTGCCGATCAGCCTTGCCGCCGAGTTGATCATGGTGACCAGCAGCGGCAGGCATCCCGGCGGGCCGCTGTCGATCGGCTGTGGAATTGGGGTCACAGGCGGATTGGGGTCAGGTACTGGGGTGGGTTCGCCATTGGGGATCGGCGTCGGATCGACAGGGATCGGTTCCGTGGGTTTGACGGGTACAGGTCCCACCAGCTCCTGAACGCCAGGCGGATCATCAGTGAATAACAGGCGCAGGTAGCGCTCCAGCGTCGCCACATTGTCTCCAGGGTTCATGCCGCCATCCATCGCGGCAGGCTGAAGGATGTTATCGCCGATCAGCGCATCGTTGCTGTTGGCAAAGACATGATTGTTGGAGAGCAGGAACAGCTCGCCCGACACGCGATCCTTGACGACCGTGCCGAGTGTGCCCGCAGTCACCTTGAAGTGCCCCATGCTGACGCCGCTGGGGATGATCGGGCGGAAACGACTGCGCGGAGACTGCTGCGCGCGCAGAAAGCCAACCTCGACGACATCGGTTCGAAGCCCGTTCAGCTCGCGCGGAATCAGGTCTTCCTCGCGCAGAGCGGCAACCGGCTTCTTCTCCTCAACCAGGACGACTACGGCGACCTCACCGGTATTGACACCCTCGCTTTCCTTGTATCCGACACCGACGCCGACCACATTGTTCTTCGCCAGCAAGTCTTCCTGGTAATGTGCCTGCGCTTCACGCGCCTGATCCGTCGACATCATCTGCTCCTCATCTACGCAATTCATTCTAACACGCTTGCAAAAGCGGGCTAAACTTGAAGAAGGCAGCACAGGAGGTTTTCAAAAATATGGCGCTTTTAACCACGATCGAACGTCACATCCTTGATCAGCAGGCACGCTACCCCAACGCCACCGGCGAATTGACCAGCCTGCTCTATGATATGGCGCTGGCGGCGAAGATCATTGCGCGAGAGACGACGCGCGCCGGGCTGGCGGGCATCCTCGGCACGACAGAGAACACCAACATCTACGACGAACATCAGCAGAAGCTGGATCTCTTCGCCGATGAGATGATCTACAAGATGAACGACCACACCCGCCGCCTGTGCGCTATGGCATCTGAAGAACACGCCGAACTGATCGACATCCCTCGGCACTTCGGCACAGGGAAGTATGTTCTGCTCTACGACCCGCTCGACGGATCCTCCAATATCGACGTAAATGTCAGCGTCGGCACGATCTTCTCGATTCACCGCAAGATCACCGATGAGGAACGCGGCACACTCGACGATGTGCTTCAGCCCGGTCATCGGCTGGTGGCCGCAGGGTACGTGATCTACGGCAGCAGCACGATGATGGTCTATTCGACCGGGCAGGGCGTGCACGGCTTCACGCTCGATCCCAGTGTCGGGGAATTTCTGCTGAGCCACCACGATATCCGCTTCCCGGAAAAAGCGAAGTTCTACAGCGTCAATCAGGGACACGAAAAATACTGGACGCACGGCGTTCGGCGCTTTACGCGCTGGTTACAGGGGATCGACGGCGAAGGTCATGAACCCCTCTCCGGGCGCTATGTCGGCTCGCTGGTAGCAGATTTTCATCGCAATCTGCTGCAGGGCGGCGTCTTCTACTATCCGGGGGATCTGCGCAAACCGGAAAAGCCGTTCGGCAAGCTGCGGCTGATGTTTGAAGCGCAGGCGCTGGCGTTCATCGCGCATCATGCAGGCGGCTATGCCAGTGACGGACTCGGCAGTGTGCTGGACATTCAGCCGCACTTTCTGCATCAGCGCTGTCCGTTCTTCTGCGGCAATCGCTATCTGGTCGAAAAAGCCGAGCAGTTGATCGCGCAGCATGACGCAGACTGGATCGCCGCCTACGAGCCATACCGAAACATGGTTCGCGCCAGCACCTAATTACTGCCGAGCAGTTTGGGCAGCAGCGCTTCCATCAGGGCCGCGGTTTCGTCGATCGATTTGTAGTCGTCGGCATAGCTCAGCACCCGGAGCTGGGGATCATAGCTCCAGAACCCGGCCTGATCGTAGAGAAAGCGGATGTAGGTATACACGATCCGCAGCACGATCTGCGCCAACATGCTGCCCATATACGGGAACTGGACGATCACGCCGCGCTCATGGATATACAGGCTGAGATCGAGTTCCTTCATCGGGTAGCGCAGGATGACATCCTCACCCTGACCGCGTTCAGGGATCAGCGATGGATCGAGCTGAAAGAGAAAACGCGCCAGCCGCTTTGGGACGATCCGGCGTACCGGCCAGTGGGCTTCCGGCTGATCGGCTGACTGGCCATGCTGATACAGCCATTCGATCATGGCTGGCGTCAGGCGTCCGGTCTTCGGTGCGTAAAGATGGATCTCGTAGTGCATTCCCCGTCCTGAATCGAGTCGCAGCAGCCTCTCATTGTACAGCGCAATGTGCGCAGTGACGATCCGTCTCTCGCATTCTTTCATCAAAGCTCAAGCGTGCCCTAAACGTAACTGTGCTATAGTGGGTCTTCCGGCAGTTATTTGTCTTAATGGCATTTAAGGAGCTAATAAACGATGAGACGGTTTTCGATACTCGTCATCGCCCTGTGTCTCATGGTGGGCGTGGCGGGCGTCAGCGCACAGAGCGCGGCTTGTCTTCCCGGCCTGAGCGGCGCTGACTGCACCAGCTATCAGGCGGCCATCTCCGCGCTCAGCAGCGCACGCAGCCTGGGAGCAGAATTTGAAGTTCTCAACCGCACTTCCATGGGCAATATTTCCAATACGGATATTTACATCTCCGGCATCGTCGAACTGGCGCTGGCCCCCGATGGCGCGATCACCAATCTGGTCATGCAGGGAGATTTCGTCGCCGAATTGAGCGGGATGATGCTGAACGCGCGGCAGTCATCCGCGTTCGGTTTCGTCATCTTTGAGGGCGGCGTTTACGTAGGTTCGGGGCCTTTCGGCACAATGCTGCCGGATATGACATGGGAAGGCTTCGAAGCAGGCCCTGCTTTCCGCCTGACACTGGGCGATGCCAACCCGATCACCGAGATGGCGCAGTATGGAGCAACATGGTCGCGCGATGACTCGGTTCGCACACCGGATATCCCCTCGAACATCGTCTTCTACACCTCGATCTTCCAGACGAACAGCCCGATGGCGACGGCCATGGGTATGCTCGGCGGCATGGCAGGTGGCAGCCAGAGCGAGTCGGTCATGGGCGCGCTGATGGGATCGATGTTCGGCGCAGGCATGGACTCCAGCATGCCGGGCACAGCGACGACTCGCGCCATGGTCACGCTGGATACCAACGCCCAGCGCATCGCCGGGCTGAGCACACTCAGCGCGGTCGGCTTTGATATGAGCAATATGATGGGCAGCGACATGCTCAGCGGCATGGTTGGGACTACCAGCCAGCAGTATAACGGCGTCAACCTGCGCTTCCATGAGTACGATCACGATTTCTACAATCAGGCCCCGCCGAGCTTCACGCCGATGTCCCCCGGTCGGGCGAATGCTATCCGCAATCTCTCTGGTCTCGGACTTCAGGGGATGATGGCGGCGCACTTCCTGCCGCAAGCCGTTACAGGACTGCTCAGCGGCAGCAATACAGCCTCTGCCGATGCCCCGGACGCCTCAGACATCCTCGACTCGATGCTGGGGCAGACCACGACCGCCAGCAGCCAGACGGACATGATCGCCGGTCTGCTCAGCGGCATGATGGGCGGCGCAATGGGCGGATCGGGCAGTTCTGGCGGCAGCAGCAGTGATCCCATGATGGGTCTGCTCAGCGGCATGATGGGCGGGATGATGGGCGGCTCCGGCAGTTCCGGCAGCAGCGACGCCATGATGGGCTTGCTCAGCGGTCTGATGGGGAGCGGGTCCGGCAGCAGCAGCGCCCCGGCAGGCGCGACGGGCGGCGGCGCGATCGAGATCGGTCAGACGGTCAGCGGACGCCTTTCCAACAGCCGCGACGAGTGGACATTCAGCGGCACAGCGGGGACGGTTGTGAACATCAGCCTTGATGGCACATTCGATACCTACCTCGAACTTTATGGCCCGTCCGGTTCGATGGTCGCCTCGGATGACGATGGTGGCAGCGGACTGAACTCGCTGATCTCTGGACTGACCCTGCCGGCTACGGGGAACTACCGGATCGTGGCGCGCGCCTTTGGGGGCAACGGCACGGGCACTTACAACCTCTCGCTGTCGCAGAGCGGCGCAGCCAGCGGCACATCAGGCACGTCCGCAACAGGTGGACTGAGCGGGCTGCTGTCACCGACACAAGCCGCACCTGCCAGCAGCGGCGGCACGATCGAGATCGGCCAGACAGTCAGCGGCACGCTCTCCAACAGCCAGGCGTCGTGGACGTTCACCGGAACCACAGGGCAGACGCTCAGCATCGGCATGGAAGGCACGTTCGATACCTATCTCGAACTCTATGGCCCGTCCGGTTCGATGATCGCTTCTGATGATGATGGCGGGCAGGGTCTTAACTCGCTGATCGCCAGCGTCCGGCTGACGCAGGACGGAACTTACCGGATCGTGGCGCGCGGGTTTGGCGGCAATGCCACCGGTTCATACACGCTCACGCTCAGCGCGCTCGACGCTTCAGCAGCAGGCGGCACGATCGAGATGGGACAAACGATCAGCGGCGCGCTGTCCGGCGCGCCCGCCTACTGGACGTTTACCATCAGTGCGCCGCAGCGCGTGCGGATCGATATGACCGGCACGTTCGACACCTACCTCGAACTGAACGATCCCAACGGCAGGCTGATCGCCTCGGACGATGATGGCGGCGATGGGCTGAATTCGCGCATCACCATCAACCTGACGCAGGCCGGAACCTACACGATCGTGGCGCGCGGTTACAGCTCGCGTCCCACGGGTTCGTATCAGCTCACACTGAGCCAGTAGCACGTATACTCCAAACGAAAACAGGGAACACGCTGATGCAGGTGTTCCCTGTTTTTTTGTGTCACAGTCCTCAGCGCGGCACACGCTCCCGCAGCACATCGATCAGAAGCTGTGGATTTTCCAGCTCGGTCAGAGGGATCGCCGCCCATAGTTCCGGCTGCGAGTCGAAGATCATCAGGCGGCGATCGGCGATGCGCGTGCCACCGAGACTCCCCCACGCAAGCACCCTGCCGTCGTGGTGCAGCCCATCCCGGCTGACGCCGAGCTGTTCGCCAAACGGGACGATCTCGCCCTTGTGCAGCCGTCCTTCAAAAGCAGATCCGGCTTCCCGCTGCACTGCCTCTGCAAGACGAGCGCTCAGATCGGCGATGCGCCGGTAGTCGTGCGTCAGGCGGATGACCTCGCCCGTTCGGGTGGTCAGCGTAACACCATAAACCGTGCGCCGGAACAACCCGCCGAAATACGCCAGCCGTTCAGCGCGGAGACGAACACCGCGCACCTCCGCATACAGAAAGAAAACGACATCAGCACCCTCACGGTAGCTGAAGCCGCGTTCATACAGCACGACCTCACGGTTCCAGAGATGAAGCACATACCAGCCCAGCACCAGTGTGATCGCCGCCATCGCGATGATCGTCAGTGCAGGCCCCCACCAGCCAGGGATGGTCGCCAGCGTGAAGTTGAGCGCCACCGCCGCCGCGCCGCCGATCACACCAGCGATCAGCAGCAGACGGCGGCGGTCGCTGGGATAATTGGCGATCCCCCTGCCCAGCACCGGATCATCCGGAATCACGATATCGAGAAATGGCTGTTCTGTCACCATAGCGCGATTATACTCCGGCGCACAGCGTCGAAAGACACGCCTGTATCTGGCAGGGTCCCGGCTTCACTCAGCGATGGGAACCCAGGCACGCCGGGAAAATCCGGATCAGTTGAGACGCACCTGCGAAATTTGCAGATTGTCGAACTCGATCACCGCGCCGAGACGTGTTGCCGCGCTCGCCGCCAGCCCGACCTGACCCATCGTGTAGGTATCATCGGTCGCATCGGCGACGAACTGCTCATTGATATAAAACGCCAGGTAATTGCCGCTGCAAACGGCGCGCAGATGATTTTCGCTGTTAGCACCGGTGCGGATGACATCCGAAAGCGTCCAGTTGACCAGCGGGTGCAGGTCCCGCCCACGTGCCCGCATGATGGCATATGAGCCTGATCCCTGAATCAGGAAAAGATAGCCATCCCCTTCACCGGACGCAGGCGCGGACGTGGGCAGCGCTTCGATGGCCGGTGTGGCTTCCGGCGCTGCGGTTGATTCAGCCGTGGCTTCCGCAGTTGCCTC
>SZPD01000193.1 GCA_030263515.1 Anaerolineae bacterium CFX9
TGACGCCGAGCCAGACGCTGACGCCATCGAACACGCCGACGAATACGCTGACTCCCAGCATCACCCCCATCCCCACCAACACGCTGACGCCCTCGCCCACAGCGATCGTGCCGGTGCGCCAGGTTGCGCCGGACGCCACGCCGACCAAGAGTCCGTGAGGACGGTTTTTCTTTCACCAGAATGGCAAGAACGAGCGTTTCTCCGCAAAGAGCGCTCGTTTTTAATATTGGACAACTTTTTGAAACCTAAACCGTATATAAGAGTAGCGCGGGTCAACCGCACTCGTCCTGTATAATGATCGAACGGCGTTCGAGAAAGACATCACAAATGCGTGTGATCGTTCACACTGGCAAAGGTGGCGTGGGCAAGACCAGTATTTCGGCTGCGACCGCGCTGCGCTGCGCCGAAATGGGTCTCAAAACCATTGTCATCAGCACCGATACGGCGCACAGCCTGGGCGATTCGCTCGAAAAGCAGATCGGTCCTGAACCCGTCGAGATCTACCCCAACCTGTGGGCGCAGGAGATCGATACGCGCTACTCGATGGATAAATACTGGGGTCGTATCCAGACCTATCTGACCGCGCTTTTCAAGAAGCAGGGCGTGGACGAGATCGTCGCTGAGGAAGTGACCATCCTGCCGGGGCTGGAAGAAGGCGCGCACCTGCTCTGGATCAACCAGTATGTGCAGGAAGGCAAGTATGACGTGCTGATCGTCGATGCCGCGCCGACAGCCGAAACGCTGCGCCTGCTCAGCCTGCCCGATGTCACCCGCTGGTGGTTCGAGAAGATCCTCAGCATCGCCCGCGGCGCATCGAAGATCCTGCGCCCGATCGGCAAGGTGCTCGGACGGGAGAACACCAGCCTGCCGGATGACAGCGCCTGGAACGAAGTCCGCGCTCTGTTCGATACGCTCGATCGCGTGCGCGATCTGCTGGCAGATCCGGCGGTCTCCAGCGTGCGGCTGGTCGTCAACCCGGAAAAAATGGTCATCAAGGAAACGCAGCGCACGTATACCTACCTCAACCTTTACGGTTATGCGACCGACGCGATCATCTGCAACCGGATCATCCCGGACGAAGTCACCGATCCGTATTTCAGCATGTGGAAAGCCAATCAGCAGGAAAATATCGCCTTCATCGGCGAGGCGTTCGGCGCGCTGCCCCTGATGCGTGCGCCGCTTTTCGGCAGCGAGGTCAGCGGGCTGGAACACCTGCGCAAACTCGGCGATGCGCTTTACGGCGATCGCAACCCGGCGCAGCAGATGTTCGATGGCAAGACGCATCACATCGAAACGCTGGGGAAGGATGCCTTCCTGCTCAGCGTGCCGCTGCCCTTTGCCAGCAAGGATGATCTCGATATCTACCGCTCACGTGACGAGCTGACCCTGCGGGTGGGCCCGTATCGCCGCAATATCGTTCTGCCCGCGACACTCTGGGATTTGGAAATTGCAGATGCTCGATTCGAAAAGCAGACCCTCAACATCCAGTTCGCCCGCCAATCCGGATGAGGTCGTCCGCTCGGCAGCCCGGAAAGCCGCGGCGATCATGAACGGCGCAGGGGAGGATCACGGCGCGGCGGCTGCCGAGCCACCCGCCAGCGCGCTCCCGATCATCGCGCAGCAGCACGCCGCGGATGATCAGATCCCGTCTGTCAGCGAAGCCATCCGCCGTCGATCGGGCGGTCTGCGCCTGCAAATCCGCTTCGTCAAGGTGCTCTGGCATTTTGGCTGGCTGTTTGTGCGGCTTCTGTTCTGGCACTGGCTGATGGCGCGCTACATCCCGAAGCGCGTCAGCCGGGGAAACATCCCGCGCTGGCAGAAATATGCGCGCTCGTTCCGCTGGTTCGCCATCGAGATGGGCGGGCTGATGATCAAGCTCGGACAGTTCATCTCGACGCGCAGTGACGTGCTGCCGCCCGAAGTCACCAATGAACTGGCAACCCTGCGCGACGAAGTGCCGAGTGTGCCGACGCATCAGATCCGCGAGATCATCGAAGCCGAGTTGGGGCCGATCCCGTCACGCTTCAGCCAGTTTGAAGAGACGCCGATCGCGGCCGCTTCGCTGGGGCAGGTTCACCGCGCCCGCCTGCACAACGGCGACCGGGTGGTGGTCAAGGTGCAGCGGCCGGGCATCGACCAGATCTGTTATACCGATCTGGCGGCGATGCGCGTCGTCGCCAAAGTGGCGATGCGCTTCAAATTCATCAGCCGCCGCGCCGATGCGGTCGCCCTGATCGAGGAATTCGGGCGCGTCCTGCTGGAAGAGCTGTCTTACCGGCATGAGCTGCGCAACGCCGAGCGCTTTTCACGGATGTTCCGTGAGGATCTCGGCGTCTACATCCCGTCTGTCTATCGCGAGCACAGCACGGACCGCGTGATCGTGATCGAGGATGTGACGACGATCAAGCTGGATGATTACGCCGCCATTGAGGCGGCAGGCATCAGCCGCAAGGCAGTTGCCAAGCGCCTGATGAGCACCTATCTCAGGCAGATCTTTGAGGAGCGCTTCTTCCATGCCGACCCGCATCCCGGCAATCTGTTCATCTATCCGCTCAAGCCGGGCGAGGGCGGCGATCAGGAAACCGACGGCGGCCGCCCGTTCTACCTGATCTTCATTGATTTCGGCATGACCGCCAGCCTGACGCCGCAGATCGTCAACGGGCTGATCGGCACGCTCAGCGCAGTCATCACGCGCGACTCGCACAAGCTGATCCGCAGCTACTCCGAACTCGGCTTCCTGCTGCCCGGCGCTGATCTCGACCGGCTGGAAGAAGCCACGCGCGCCGTCTTCGATCAGGTCTGGGGCTTGTCGATGGAGCAGATGTCCAGCGTCAGCTTCGAGAGCATGTCCAACCTCGGCAAGGAATTTAACGACCTGATCTTCACCATGCCTTTTCAGGTTCCGCAGGATTTCATCTATCTGGGGCGCACAGTGAGCATCCTCAGCGGGTTATGCACCTCACTCGATCCGTCTTTCAACCCGTGGAGCGAGATGCAGCCCTACACCCAGAAGATGATCCTCAGCCGCAATGGGAACGGAACAAGCCCGGTCACCGAGATCGCGGGCGGGCTGCTCAGCGGCGTGCCGGTGCTTCAGAGCCTGTTCAGCGGCAATGCTGTGGGGACGCTGCTGAATGTCGGGCAGTCGATCCTCGGCATTGGGCAGACGGACAGCGCCCGCGTGCTTCAGCGCATCGAGAGCGGCGAGATTCGGCTGCGGGTGGAAGCTGCGTCTGGCTTGCAGCGGCAGCTCAACCGAATGGAGGCGCAGAACAAACGCACCACGCGCGCAGTCATCTTCGGCAGCCTGCTGATCACGGCGACGCTGTTCTACACCAGTGGCGCTATCATCCCGGCAGCCGCAGGCTATGCGCTCAGCGGGGCAGCGCTGCTCAGCCTGCTGCTCACGCGCGACTATTAAAGCCCGATGATGGCGTCCCTGCGTCGCAGGGTATACTGCGTAATCTGGCGCTAGAGCAGCGGCGCTTTCTCGATCTCAGCCATATCGCAGGCAGTCTCGCGCCAGGCACGCCCCAGCCGCCGGATGCCTTCCTCGATCTCGGCGGGACGCTGTGCCGCAAAGTTCAGGCGGATGTGATAGCTGCCTGCGCTGTTGGTGTGGAACACGTTGCCGATGGCATAGGCGACGCCCATCTGAATCGCCTGGATATACAGTTCGGCAGCGGTGGGCCCGCTCTTGGGCAGCTCGATCCACAGATACAGCCCGCCTTCCGGGACGTTCCAGCGCGAGCCGGGTGGCAGATAGCGCGCAGCAGCCTGCATCGCCACGTCGCGGCGGCGGCGCATTTCACGGTTGTTGCGCTCAAGCTGCTGTGCCAGCACACCGCGTTCCAGCATCAGGTGAACGGCGCGCTGGTTCAAGCCCGGCGTTGAGATATCCGCTGCCTGTTTGACGCGCATGATCCGTTCGTAATAGCGCCCGTCCGCAATCACATAGCCGATACGCATCCCCGGCAGCAGATTTTTGGTGAAGCCTGCCGCATGAATGACCACGCCGTCATCGTCCAGCGCCTTGAGCGGCGGGATCGCCTCGCCTTCGTAACGGAACTCGTGATACACGCCGTCTTCGAGGATCGTTACATTGTATTCCCGTGCCAGGTTGAGAAGCTGGCGTCGGCGGTGCAGCGGCATCACGCGCCCGGTCGGGTTCTGGAAGGTCGGCATGACGTAGATCAGGCGTGGATGATTGTCCAGAATCAGGTTCTCCAGCATGTCGAGGCGGATCCCGTCTTCGTCCATCGGGATACCGTGAAGCTGAACGCGCCGCGTCCGGGCAATATCGATCATGCCGAGATAGGTTGGGTTTTCGACGACCAGCAGTTCGCCTTCGCTCAGAATCGCCTGCACGACCAGATCGAGCGCCTGCTGTGTGCCGCCGGTGATCAGCACATGATCGGCATTACAGCGAATACCGAGCGCGCTGACGTAATCGCGCACGCTCACGCGCAGAGGCGCATAGCCTTCCGGCACTTCGTAGGTGAGCGCCCTGGAACCATCGCGTTCCAGAATGGCGTTGATCGCATCCCGCAGGTGGGCGACGGGGAAGAACTCTGGCGGGGGCGCGCCGTGGCTGAAGTTGATCACGCCGGGCTTGCGCGCCAAACGCATCATCTCGCGGATGGAGCGATCGGCAACCGGTGTGGGTTCGCCGGGGTTGGCGGTTCCGTTCGTACTGCTGGGGATGAGCGAGCCGGCAGGGTGGACGGCGGCGATGCCGTCGCCTGCTGCCCGATCACCGGCAACGAACGTGCCGCGCCCGGCATGGGCGCTCAGATAGCCTTCAGCGCGCAGTTCGGCATAGGCATTGACGACGCTGATCCGGCTGATGTTGAGCTGGCGTGCCAGATCACGGCTGGCAGGAAGGCGCGTGCCCGCCGAAAGGGACCCGCTTTCAACCTGGGCGCGGATATGGCGGATGAGCTGGCGATAGATCGGTTCCTCGCTGTCGCGATCCAGAGAAATAGAAAAGTTGGAAGGGTAAGCCATACGCCGCTCCGCAGATCACATGTGAAACGTTTTACAGAAGGGATTACCGGTTTAGGGTAAAATACGCCCTGTGTGTCTATCATACCATTTAGTGCCATTTTGGTATAGTTGTTGAAGTGGAAAGAATGCGTTCAGAACTTTCATCTACCTCAATACTCATGCCGATCCGCGCCATCGCGCTTGCCATCATTTTTCTGCTCTCGGCGGCGATCACGGCTGCGCCCGGCTTCCCTGCCGAACTGCCGCTGAGCGCGCCGGTCCTGGCGGTCGAAACCGCCGCCGGCGACGCGCTCCTGCTCCTCGATGTCACGACGGGCGCGCAGCGTGAACTGCGGCTGGGGACGGGGTTTCACCGCCTGTGGGGATTTTCGCCGGATGGCTGTCGTCTGCTCTACACGCTCAACAGCGCGGGCAGCGCAGGTCAGCTCTACAGCGCGCGGCTGGATGGCAGTGACGCCCGAACGCTCGTCTCGATGCCCGATCGCCCGCCGGGTGAATGGGGGGTATGGGACGCGCAGTGGTCACCGCGTGGCGACCGAATCGCTTTCGTGATGCGCCAGCGTGACCCGGCGCGGACGCTGACCGGCGGCTGGGAACATCGGATCGGCTGGATCCCCGCTGATGGGGGTGTGCCTGCTTTCTACAGCGTCTCTGGCGATGAGCATACGCCGCGCTGGTCGCCGGATGGCGTATGGCTGGCGTATGTCAGCTATGAGACGGGGGGAACGGGATCAGCGCAGGTGCGCGAAGCAGAGATGTGGGTAGTGAGCGCGGACGGGATCACCAAATACCGGCTGACCAACTTTCCCTCCGGCAACGTCAGCATGCCGCGCTGGTCGCCGGATGGCGAGCTGATCGGGTTCGTCTACTCGCCATCGGCAAATAATGACACGCTCTGGATGATCGGGAATGCGCCGGATGCGCAGCCTACTCAGTTGAGCTATGCGACTTCGCTGGCGCTCGATCTCACCTGGCTGCCGGACAGCACGGCGATGGTCGCCGCGCTCCGCGATTTCCGTGATGTGGCGGAAAATCGCCTGTGGCAGATTCCACTGGTCGGCATCGCCGATCAGACGGCGTTCCTGCTGGCGGATGATCCGCTGGCGCGCTACGCCGATTATCCGCGTTTTTCGGCGGATGGGCGTTACCTCGCCATCCGCAGCGAGTACGCGCTGAGCCTGCTCGATCGCAGTACGGGCGTGTGGTCTGCGCTGGATGTGCCGATCGCCAACACGCCGCCTCACTGGACGCCTGCGGCGTTCACTGGAGAGGCGGCGTGCGCTTAGTCACGGGGATGCTGCCGGGTTAACTTGTGCCGGACGCGGCGGCGATCTGCGCCAGTTCGTCATCCAAGAGGCGCTGGAAGACCTCGATCGGCTGCGCGCCGGTGATGATACGCCCGTTGATGAAGAACGTTGGCGTGCCGCCGACGCCGAGCTGCTGCCCGACGGCGTAGTCTGCGTTGATCTCTTCCTGATGGACGGCATTGTCCAGACAGGTGGTGAAGGTGTCTATGTCGAGCGCGAGCTGTTCTGCATACGTGAGGAATGCGGTGCGCGTCAGGTTGCTGGGATTGCTGTAGAGCAGGTCATGGAAGGGCCAGAACTGACCCTGATCGTGAGCGCACTGCGCCGCCAGCGCTGCCTGAAGCGAGTCTGGCCCCAGGATCGGGTAATCGCGATAGACGAAGCGGATCTGCCCTTCATACTGCTGGAGCAGCGGCGCAAGCGTCTCGTCGTTGAAGCGCTTGCAGAAACCGCAGCGAAAATCCCCGAACTCGATCATCGTGATCGGCGCGTCGGCTGCGCCCAGGAAGGGATTGCCGCCATCATCGACATCATAGCGGAAGTTCGGGTCGGCGGTCGGGCGCGGCGTCGGCACAGCATTCTGCGGCATGGCGGCGACGGCGGTTCCCACGGCCTGGTTGATCAGCTCGGCGTTCATCTGCCGTGTGCTGGCTGCGAAGCGATCATAGGCGACGACGCCGACGATCAGCCCGACGACGAGCATCGTCAAACCGATCACGATGTAGTTGAACAACGCGCGCGGGATGACGATCACAGCGGGATCGGGTGATGGATGCGGGGCAGGCGAAGCCAGCTCGCGATCACTTTCGAGAGGGGGTGGGCTGCTCTGGACTTGTTCAGACACGCTGAGTTTACCTTCTAACGTTCACCAGATGACACAGTATCATGTACTGCTGCTCTATCATAGCATGATCTGGCGGAGAGATTGAAGTGAGGCTGTCGCCTGCAAAGCCGGGACGACTCGCTTTTCACAGACCGTAGTACAATACAGGGCATAATCGCTTCACCTGGAGCTGAATTGGGGAGGATTGCGTTTGGATCATCTGCTCGCGGGCTTGGTAGTAAGGGAGCAAAGCGGCTTTTTCTGGGTGGAAACGGAACAGGGCAGCATTTATCGCTGCCGTCTGCGCGGGCGCTTGCTGGAAGAAGCGCAGTCTACAGATGTCGCCGCGATCGGCGATCGCGTCATGATCAGCCTGGTTGAAAATGATATGGAGAATAACGGCTCGATCGAGTCGGTGCTGCCGCGCACCAGCGTGATTTCGCGCGCCGTCCGCACGGAGGGCAGCCGCGGCGCTGGCAGCAGCGAGCGTGAACAGGTGATCGTCGCCAACGCAGATCAGGCATTTTTCGTTTTTGCCGCAGCCAACCCTTCCCCCAGTCCGCGCATGCTGGATCGCTTCCTCGTCATCGGCGAGAAAGCGGGCATCGATGATCTGTTCATCGTCGTCAACAAGATGGACCTGGCTGCCGAGACGGAAGATCCCGCTCTCATCCGCAAGCGCTTCCAGATCTACGAGCAGCTTGATTACCGCGTCCTCTATACCAGCGCCGTCACTGGCGAGGGGGTAGATGAACTGAGCGCGCTGCTGCGCGACAGAATTTCGGTCTTCACGGGCCCGTCTGGCGTCGGCAAGACCAGCCTGCTCAACCGGATTCAGCCGGGGCTGGGGCGGAGTGTGCGGGCCATCAGCGAGTATCATCAGGAAGGGATGCATACCACACGGGACAGCGAGCTGGTCCGGCTTGCCGGCGGCGGTTATCTGGCGGATACGCCGGGGCTGCGCACGCTCACGATCTGGGATGTCGAGCCGGAAGAACTGGACGGTTATTTCGTCGAGATCGCGCGCCGTGTGCCGGAATGCCGCTTCAATGATTGCAGTCATCGTGAGGAACCCGGCTGCGCTGTTCGCGCCGCGGTTGAAGCGGGGGATATCTCGCAGACACGTTACAAGAGTTACC
>SZPD01000194.1 GCA_030263515.1 Anaerolineae bacterium CFX9
CAGGAACGTCATCGCCACCGCTTTGAGTTCAATAATCAGTATCGTCAGGCATTTCTGGACGCCGGCATGAAGTTCAGCGGCGTCAGTCCGGATAATCTGCTGGTCGAAATCGCAGAAGTAGGCGATCATCCTTTTATGGTCGGGAGCCAGTTTCACCCGGAATTTCTCAGTAGGCCCACGGCTCCGCATCCGCTGTTTCTTGAATTTGTGCGCACCTCCATTCAGCAGCACGGCAGCCGTATACGGGTGAACGGCACTGAAAACCCGGTTTCGGCGGGCAGTACAGCAGATTCGCCATACACTGAGCAGGCGTAAGAGGAAAAAGACAATGGCATTTATGGATTATGTGAAGGCGCTTCCCAAAGTTGAACTCAATCTTCAGCTTGAGGGTGCTATTCAGCGAACAACGCTTGCGATGTTTGCCGATCAGAACGAAATCACCGGAACGCTCAGACATTTTCAGCAGTGGATCAATCTGGTGGACAAGCCAGATTACAAACGGCTGTATGAAATCTCGCGGATGACATCCACATGGCTCAAATATCCGGAAGATCTTGCCCGTGCGGTTTATGATGTGGGCGTTGCGCTTGCCAAGCAGAACGTTCGCTATGCAGAGATCAGTGTCAGCCCATCGCTTTATGAAACGATTGGACTCACCAACGATGGTTTGCTGGATGCCCTGAACGACGGGCGCGAACGTGTGAAAAAAGGGTGGGGAATCGATCTGGCATGGATCATCTCCCTGTACCGTGACGAGCCGCGCAAGGCGGATGATTATGCCCGCTGGACGACAACGGCGTTCGCGAAGCGGGGCGGGGTAGTGGGTCTTGCGCTGACGGGGCGTGAAGATTCGCCCTCCGTGGATCAATTCGAGCGGCCTTTCAGGAATGTGGAAAAGAAAGGTGTGTTCCGCGTGGCACGTGCGGGCGACGCGCTCGGCGCTGAGGGTGTGATGACCGTGATTCAGGCGCTGGCTCCGAATCGCATTAATGATGCATGGGGCATTCTCGACTCGGAAGAGGTGCTAAACATCATCCGTGAGCAGGATCTGACGGTGGTTGTATCCCCCGGCCGCGCTCTGAAGCATGGATGGGTATCGCGCTACGAGGAGTTTCCCCTGCGCGCGCTGCTGGATGCCGGGATCCGGGTGGTTTTGTCTGCCGAGATGCCGGCGCTCTATCAGGTTTCGCTTACGGATGAATATGTCAATGCTGTGGAAAAGGGCGGTATCTCGTCGGATGAACTGGAAGAGCTGGGGCTGAATGCCGTGCGCGCCAGCTTCCTTGAAGAAGATGCGAAAGCGGCGCTGCTGGAGCAGTTCCGCGCAGAATATGCGCGCCTGCGGCGAGAAATGCTTCAGACGGAAGGTTCCTGACGTTTTGCATCGTGAAGCATCAGGCTCCCTTTCACGGGAAAGCCTGATGCTTCACGACTTTACTCGGCAGAAGACACCTTTGGCGTGTTTTCGCTGCGGAAGTCCATAAAGCGATAACCTACTCCGCGTTCCGTCAGAATATATTTGGGATTTGACGGATCCTCCTCTATCTTCTCCCGCAGATAATTGACATACAGACGCACATAGTGCGCCTCATCACGATACTCATAGCCCCAGACCTTTGCCAGGATTTGATCGTGGGGAACCGTCCAGCCTGCATTCTCGATCAGATGATAGAGCAGGCGATATTCGATCGGGCGCAGCTTGATTCGTTCGCCGTTAACAATGACTTCGCGGCGGTTAAAATCCACACTGGGGCGATAATCAATTTTGAGGATCGCCTGATCCGGCGATGTGTTGGGCATGTCTGCGCGACGAAGCACTGCCTTGATGCGTGCCGATAATTCTCTGGGACCGAAGGGCTTGGGGATGTAGTCATCTGCGCCAAGCTCAAGCCCGTAGACACGATCGTTTTCATCCCCTTTGGCGGTCAGCATGATGACGGGAATATTCGAGAATTCACGAAGCATGCGCAGCGTCTCGAACCCGTCAAGCTCAGGCATCATGACATCGAGCAGGACCACATCAGGGAGTTTGGTGCGCACAGCATCCAGCGCTTCCAGACCATTGTGAGCCTCATACACCTGGTGTCCTTCGAGTTCCAGGTTCATGCGAATGAAGTTGATCATCCGCGGCTCGTCATCAACGACCAGGATCCGCTTGCCATCACGCTGATTGGTACGAGGTAATTTCGGTAGTGCCATGGATCCGGTCCTTCACCAGAGCGTGCTTAATCCAGACGGAAGGGCAGCGGGAATTCGGTTTCCTCAGACTCGGATGGCAGCACCTCTACGAAGGTGATGCGCCACCAGGGAATGATGAGCGTCGTCACACCTTCTTCGAGGTAAGTGACTTCCTTGTCGCCTTTCTCGCGCGGATTTTTGCCGACGATCGCATTGTCTTTCGGGCTGGGAATTTCGTCGACTTCCAGCTTGATCGGATCTGCATTATTGATGTGTACAAGTAGTGAAATCATGCCAGACTCCAAAACCATCCTTCGACAGTTCAGTGAGATTTGAAATAGATGTGCGCCACCAGTTGACCGAGACGTATCTCGTCCCCATCACGGAGGACGCGCGGCTGCTGTGGAATTAATCGCTGACCGTTCAGATGTGTCCCGTTTGAACTGCCCATGTCGATGATCGTAAGCGTATCATCATTGCGGTAGATCGCCGCATGGAGGCGAGAGACACCCTTTTCGATCGCGCCAAAGGGAGAGAGATCGACATCTGGCTTTTGCGATGAGGATGTGTCCAGCCGTCCGATGACCAGTCGTTTCTCAGGCGACAGCGTAATAGGTTCGGCGGCATCCCTCACATGCATGATGATGACGGCATCCTGTTCAAAGCGAGCCGTTCCCCATGTTGCCCGTGCGCCAAAATCACCCGTTTCCAGTTGGATCTGTTTTGTGGGAAGGGTTGCTGCTTCGACGTTGAGCAGGTTGCGCCCACACTCCTCACAGAACAGAGTTCCTTCGCGATTCACATGTTTGCAGTGTGGACAGATCCTCATTCCGTTGTGACTCCATGGCCATCATCACTCTCAGGGGGAGCGGCCAGCAGAAATCTTGTGGTGTATTTTAACGATTTTCTTCCCTGCTCCGATAGCATACTGGTCTTGGAAACATTGCGCGCTTCCGCCAGCGCCTGTGCGCCGAGTTCCGGCTGCCCCATTTCCGTAAGGCGAGTTCCCAGAATCTGAAGGCGTCGTGTAGCCTCCTGAACATCGCCCCGATCGAGCGCCTCCTGTGCCCGTTCCTGCATGCGGTATAAGGTAAGTTTACCCAATGCGTCCAGAATACTGGTGGGTGGATCCTCAACCGGAGGGTGAGCGTTGACTTCCAGAGAGATATCCGTGATGCCCTGAAATTTATGGATTCGCTCCAGGAAGATATCTCCCTGTGAGACGAGCCGGGCAACCGACCGAAAACCTTCCTTGAGGCTGGCGGGCAGTTCCAGTTGCAAGAGCACAGAAATTGTTCGGTTAACCTGCAGGCTGCCCAACGGAATATAGCCGCTGTCTACGGATAGCGGCTGTGGATTGGGGGCGAGCTTGAAAGCGGATTCAAGCGTAATGTCAGGATCGGGGGCAACTGAAAGCTGGATACGCTCGGCATAAACATTTGCCAGGTTGCGCACATGATCGTTGAGGAACCGGACGACTGCGCTGGATGTGTTGACGTAGGCGCTGTGCCCACCCGTCAGCGATGCCAGGTTATCCAGAAACTTGTCGTTCCAGTCCTGACCCAAGCCCATCGCGCTGATGCTGATCCCCTCGGCGGCGGCTTCCTTCGCCAGCTCAAGGCACTTCTGCTCGTCGCCATAGGTAGCGCCGTCCGTCAGCAGAATGGCATGATTCACCAGCCTCGGCGCGAGGAAGCGCCGAACCTCCTCAATTCCGAGGGACAGCCCCTGAAACATTTCGGTACTGCCCTCTGCTGCCATCATGCTCACACGCGCCTTGAGGGCAGGTTTATCCTTGACTGGTGTTGCCGCGATGACCACCTCGCCAAAATCGTTGAAGGTCACGACGGAAAAGATGTCTTCTGGCGTAAGCTGGTCGATGATCTGGTGTGCGGCGACCTTGACCTTTTCCAGCCGTATCCCGGCCATGGATCTGCTGCGATCCAGGATCAGGGCGAGATTGAGGCGTGATTCACGCTTAAAGGTTGCAATCGGGTCACGGGTGTCGGGAATAATTTCGGCAAGCAGATAGACAACCTGCGATTCCGGCAGCGGCATGACCGCGCGCTTGCTTGGGGTAACACGAAAGATAAATCCTGAAGATGAAGGGCGGCTGGTTTTGGCAGTCTCAAGATATGCATTTCGTTTGCGCTCGTCCAGCAGCAGTTCGTAAGATGTGGTGATATCCTGGAACTGAACAACCGCGCCCGGATTATGCTGGTTAACATCCGGGTGCAGGCGGCGAGCGGCGCGCCGGTAGGCGGCTTTGATGTCGTCGGGCGTTGCGTCGTGCGTCAGCCCTAATATGGCGTATGGGTCAAACTCAATGGACATCGAACGCGCCAGCTATTTTGGCAGTTGAAGGATCGTGAGCGACACGTTGTCGATACCTCCCCGTGAATTTGCCAGCGTGATCAACTGATTGCAAGCCGCCTGAAGGTTCGGCGCGTGGTTGATGATTTCCACCATCTCATGTTCCTGAACCTGGCTCCAGAGACCGTCACTGCAAAGCAGCAGTTGAGACATCGGCGGAAGTTTTCTGCGAAGGGTATCGACCTCAAGATTTTCGCTCTGTCCGAGTGCGCGATACAGAACGTTCTTGTTGGGATAGTCGTTGGCTTCTTCAGGGGTGATGTGATCCAGCTCGATCAGGCGCTGGATGAGCGAATGATCGCGCGTGAGCTGCTCGATATGATTGCGCATGAGCAGATAGGCTCGGCTGTCGCCGACATGAGCGATGTAGGCAATATCTCCGATCATAACCACAATGGTGATCGTCGTGCCGCCATCAGGCACTTTGGCAACGATATCGGCATTGGCACGCTGCACAGCTTCTTCCAGCGCTTCCACGATCGGTACGTCATTGTTGAACGAACCTGCCAGCATTGGCATGTACATGTTCTTCAGAATATAGGACGCGACCGAGCGTGTGGACATCGCGGATGCTTTTTCGCCGTCATAATGGCCGCCCATGCCATCCGCCACGATGAAAATGCCAAAGTCAGAGAGTTCATCAGAACTGCGCACGCTGGCGAGGAACGAAAAGACGGCATCTTCATTGTTCGTTCTGACTTTGCCCACGTCGGTAGCCTGCGCAAAGATCGCGTGATCGTTCCCCTTGATGATCTCCGGGAGCGCATCTGCCGACAGCGGTCGCGTCACGCCATCACTGACTCCGGTGAAGGTGTATTCGACGGGGCGCTCCGGCATTTCCAGCACCAGCGGCGCTTCGTTATTGATGACCGCTTCCGGAGATATTGGCGCTGTCTGAACATCGTCTGGCGAGAGGTTTTCAACGGTCGGCTCATCATCCGGAGCTGGGGTATCAAATTGATCGAATTCAGCCGTCCCGGCATCTTCGCGGGCTGCGCTGTCCAGCATCTCATCCGCACCGGAGGCGGCATCTTCGTTCAGCGGCTCATCATTCATTCGTGGGGTCTCCGATGCCGCGGGGTTATGGGTTACGTCAGCGGAAGGTGACGACGCCGTGGCATCGTGCGCAGAGTCTTTCTGCTGTCCCTTCTTACGCTTGAATAAGTTCATTCCCCGTCTCCAAAAGTATGCTTCGCGCTGGCGCTATCCGACGAGCGGAAGCGCATACAGATTGTGATCCATCGAGCCGAACAGCAGGATGTCATTGACGATGTGCGGCATGGAAGTAATCGCGCCGCTTGTCTTGTACTTCCAGCGTTCTTTTCCTGACTCGGCGTCAACACAGTAAAGATACTCATCCGTGCCGCCGAAATATACAGCACCTTTGTATATCAGCGGTGATGATACGATGGGCTTATCGGTCGTGAACTTCCACTTCTCTCTGGCGTTCTGAGCGTTCACGGCGTAGAGATTGCCATCAGCGGAGCCGAAATAGATCAGCCCTTTGTATTCTGTTGGCGAAGAGTAGATGGGACCGTTCGTCCTGAACCGCCACGAACTATAGCCATTGCCTGCATCAAGGGCATAGAGGTAGCCATCGCCAGAGCCGATGTAGCAGATGCCCTCCTCCTGATCGACATACGGCGCAGCGATCACACCCCGGCGTGTGCGGAAGTTCCATTTGCGCTGCCCCGAAAGGCTGACGCCGAAAACTTCACCAGACTCTGTGCCGAAGATCACCAGATCGTTGGTGACAAAGGGCCTGCTGCGCACTGGTGCGCCGGCATCGTAAGACCAGAGAAATCTTCCGCTGCTGACGCCAAGCGCAAACAGACGACCATCATCGCTGCCGAAGAAAACATGATCGTGCGCGATGCGGGGAGTGCTGCGAATACGATCTTTGGTGTTATATGTCCATGTCAGGCGGCCAGAGCGATAGTCCAGCGCGTAGAGGGTGAAGTCTTCTGACCCGAAAATGACAAGCTTGCTGTTTTCGTCTACCGAGGGAGAAGTCGCGATGCCGCCTTTGGTCGGGAATTTCCACGCCTGCTCACCGGACTCCAGCCTGATCGCCCAGACATTGTTGTCATATGAGCCGACGATCGCCAGATCGCGGGCAGATGTGGGGCCGCTGCGGATCTCGTCTTCGGTCTTGAAGATCCAGCGCGGCTGAACCGAACCTGCAACGGCCGGATCGGAGAAGAAGTCTGTGCCGCCGTCCGGGGCTGTCGTGCCAGGGGCGGCGGGCTGCCCCGGCGTTGAGATGACGGAAATTGTCGATCTGCCCTGAAGCGACTCCAGCGCCTCTTTCATCTCTTCACAGGTTTTGTACCGCTCTGCGCTGTTGTTGGCGAGCGCACGCTCGACGATGGCGACGAGACCGGGAGGCGCTTTCGGGTTGAAGTTTGGAATGGGGCGCTCGTGAAAGCTGAACGGCGGTTCCAGGCGAGGATCCTTGCGCGTCAGCAGATGGTGCAGAGTAGCGCCGAGACTGTAGATATCGCTCTGTGGGGCAACATCCCCCTTGTGCTGCTCAGGCGCAGAATAGCCTTCCGTGCCGATCATGGTGTGCTTGACGCCGCCCACAAACGCCTTGGCGATACCGAAGTCGATCAGGCGAACCTTGCCGCGATTATCCACCATGATATTGGAGGGTTTCATATCACGGAAGACAATCGGGTCGGGTTTCTGGTTATGCAGGTAATCCAGCACATCGCAGAGGTCGATCGCCCACTCGATGATCTTTTCGATCGGCAGTTCTTTCGTCTTGGTCATCAGCAGCTCAAGATCGCTGCCATTGATGTACTCCATGACGAGGTATGCCCGATCGTTGATATCGAAGAAGTCGAAAATTTTAGGGATGGCAGGGTGGTTGAGGGTTGCCAGGACGTTTGCCTCACGGCGAAACGTCTTGAGCATGGATGCGCGCAGGGCAGCGTCGTTGGCGATCGTCTGCATTTCCTTGATGGCGACAAGACGCTTGACATCGGCAAAGTTCAGGTCTCGTGCCTGATATACCGTTCCCATGCCGCCGCCGCCGAGGACACCGGTGATCTTATATCGATTGTGGAGAACAACGTTCGCCTTTAAGGTCGAGTCGTCGTTTCCCAGTCCTCCAGTTCCCTGAAATTGCGTTGTTTCAGGCATATATGACTGCCTTCTGGAACAATAGGTTGCTCGGAAGATGAGAAGGAGATAATTCCCTTGAGTAATTATATTTGACCTGACACAATACCGCAATTAAGGTCAGCCAGGATGTGAACCTGAGAAATGCCCGTTGAGCCGCTGTCGTTATATCTCCACATTCCGTTCTGCACGACAAAATGCACTTACTGCGCATTCAACACGTACACGAACCTTGAAAGACTGATCCCCGCTTTTGTGGATGCGCTTTCAACTGAAATTGCACTGGCGAGCCGGGCTTCCGGGGCAGGCAGGCGGGTGGTCAGGAGCATCTTTTTCGGGGGCGGAACACCGAGCCTGTTAAGCGCGGCACAGTTTGAAACCATCCTTCGGACGATTACAGATCATTTTGTGGTGCTGCCGGAGGCAGAAATCACCCTGGAAGCTAACCCTAATGACATCGATCTCGCCTACTGCCGCGATCTGAGATCGCTTGGGCTGAACAGAATCAGCCTGGGAATGCAGTCGGTGAATGCCAATGAACTGCGTTTGTTTGCCCGCCGGCATGACAATGATGCGGTGGC